>JAGCBE010000079.1 GCA_017652345.1 Methanobrevibacter sp. | reverse complement strand
GATGTATTACAAAAAGCAGGAACAATGGGAAAAGAAGAATTGGTAAACGTGATTAGTGAAGCACTTTAGCACCTTTATTTCCTAACATATACAAAATGCGACAATACAAAGTACATGGTAGCAAGTATGGATATTATCTGATACGCTATCAAAAAAAATTGCATCCAACGGATACAATGAGAAGTTATTACTATACGGGTAAGGATTGGATACCACGTATAGCAAAAGCAAAAGTCTATCAAACACAGCATGAAGCTGAGCAAGATATGAGCCGTTTTAGTCCTAATGATGAATAAAAATGAATGAAGAAATTCTAGATCCATGATGCCTTGCATTGCCACAGGAATATAGCGACGCAAGAGATTTCAAAGCTGAAGAAGCTATAAAGGTAGATGAAAACGTAAAGCTACCTGAATCATTTTCACTGTGAAAATACATATGGGAAACCAATTACCAATGAAGTTTATGATCATGTACTGCAAACTCTACAAGCCACTGAGTACAAGTACTAGCAGTAGCAAGGAAAGGGAAAGTACCTACTGACCAAACAAAAAATATTATTACTCCTGACTGGAAAGATTTGTGGAGAAATATGTGACATAGTACAGAAAAATATGATGGATGAGATTATGTAGAAAAAGCTGTAGATACTGCTCTAAAGAACTGAATAATATCATTGGAAAATTTTGAGATGATAAAATTCGATGCATACTGTACAATGGATTGGGATGGAAGTGATAAATGTATCGAAATGATGAAAAGATATCTCTATAACATAAATCCTATCGTACGATGCATGAGGTGAAATCAGTCAGTGCGAAATCAATTATCTGCGTGAGAACTAAAAAAATGAATAAAACTGTGAGAAGATGATGGCTGACATGCTATCTGTCTGGTATGATGGGATAAATATGGATTTCGATTTGTGAATAGTCGAATGAAAAATGACTGACTAAAGATACCACATAAATCTAGATTTTATGTGACATATGATGTAATGAAAACATGGAAATGGATGTTTAACTGGAGAATGTGGATATTATATACGGATATGGATGCTCTAAAAGATCCAGAATATATCAAAAGGAAAAATAATGCTCTATTGATCATAAAATGTTTAAGAAAAATTTATGATGGAGAGCCTGCTAAAGTACAAAAAGAGATAGTAGATCTGAGTATGTCACTAAGAGAAACATATCCAGAAATAAATAGAGAATATCCAATAGAATAATTTTATCTTGTAACGTTATAAAGACATGGACAAACTTATTAGACTTATAAATGAATATGGACATACAAATAATTGTTGACCATTTCAAACTTGTAGAATAGAACCAGCTACAAAGTGGGAATCTTCGTATTTAGTGTTGAGCCGAGATGATAATTGAGAATGAGATTGGAAAGATTGGCATTTGACAATTACAAGGTTGATTAGTAAAGAATACTGATTTATCAAACGACTTGTTGAGAAAGATAAGATAGACACAATGAAATTAGAAAAAATCTGATATGAAAAAACAGTATATGGGTATGATTGACAATATAGAGAAATCGTAGAGTATTCAGATTATGAAGCATTACTAATGCTATTAAGTATACAAGATGAGCCTATTGAGTTTTTAGTTAGTATTCTGAAGTAAAATGAGAAAGAAAACCGAATGAAAACATATAAGCTGGAAATACATAGTAGACCAAAGATGGCTCTCGTATTTACAGAGATGTTATAGACTAACAAATAAGCCACATTATTCTAACTAATCAGACATTTATATTTATTTTAAGATAAGATGACTAAAAATTTTAAGCAAATGTTTAGTAGTATACTAAACTGGAACAATACGCAGTATGATGAAAACGAACATGATGTAGACTATGTACAGAATGATCCGAAGAATATGGATACATTTCTGAACCTAGAAGATACATTTGTAGAAAGTAAAAAGAATTATTGAGGTAAAATGTGAAGTACTGTAATCGTATGAAGAAAGGAAAAACATTTGGAGATAAACCGATTTAACTATATGACAAGTCATGTAGAACCTGCAAGTAGTGAACAATCCGTATTTGTAGGATGGGTAGGATTTAAGTATGATAGCAACATGAAGCAGACACCACGCTTCTTGAAATTTCCTGAACAAGCTCAAAATAATTTCAGAAAAATTGAAATCCTACAAGATGGAATATATAGACTGATGCATAAAGAAGAACTTCAATTGGATGCAACTGATAAGGAAGTATATACATACATAAATCTAAATCGTAACTGACAAGATATACCACTATGTGTATACCATATTCAATGAAATGTGAGTAAAACTCTATCATGAACTACAAGTGGAACAGAACCAAGTGGAACATGTAGCGTACAATTCAAACTGACATTATGAGAAATGCATCCACGAATTACTGGATTCTGTCAGTTGTATTCTGAACTGAAAAAATGAGATATCCTAGAATATAGAATAATAGGAAATAAAACTGATCTAAACGAATCAAATAGAGTAGATATTTCAGGACAAGTCAGACAATTTAGTAATATATGGCAAGTAGAATATGTGAATTATGCATTTGATGATCTAAATAAGTGAATCAAACAACGTTTAACTCCACAAGTAGCACCAGCACCATAATGGAAGAAACTACACTTGATAAAGTAATGGAAATACCAGAAGATAAAACTGGAGAAATTGTAGATAATTCTCTATCTCAGGAGGAGAAAAAGCAATTTTTGAAGCAAAAAGAAAAAGCAAGTGTAGTAAGCAGAAAAAAATATATCGAGCAGGTACAGCTGAATAATCTACGTGTAAGAGCTCAGATGCTGATAGAAGCAAAAGAAAATACCGTAGAATGAAATGAGAAGAAGATGGAAATTATAAGCAAGTGCAAAAAAGATCCATGCTTCTTCTTCAATTATTTGCTATGGACATACAATCCTAGACTAGACGAACCACATTTACCATTTATACTGTATCCATATCAGACAAAATTTGTAAAGGATGTGGTACAAAGCATAGAGAATGAAACGGACGTGTGGATAGAAAAGAGTCGTGATATGGGATTTTCTTGGCTGATACTGGGAATACTGCTACGATGATTTCTTTTCAAATGATGGGCAAGTCTACTATGATCGTACAAGGATACATATGTAGATGATAAAGGGAATATGGACTCATTATTTGAGAAGCTCAGATACATGCTAGATAGACTACCAAAGTGGATGAAACCAAACGATCTACAAACCAACTATGAAAATATTTCAAGCAAGGAATTGGGATGCTCTATGGACTGAGATGTGGGGCAAAACTTCTGAGTATGAGGACGTAGAAAAGTAGTATTTATGGATGAGTTTTCAAAATGGAAATATACAGACAAAGACGCATACAGAAAGTCAAGAGATATTACAAACTGTAGAATATTCTGAGGAACTCCTGAATGAGTAGATAATGTATACGGAAAGGTAATGACTAACCATAAAGATTATGCACATTTGCTGATAAATAAAATCAGACTATTACGAAACCAGCATCCACTAAAAACGAATGCACGATATGAATTGCAAAAGGTAGAACGTACAAGTATAGATCTAGCAAAGGAAGTAGATATCAGTTATGAAACCAGTGTGACATGAGCAGTTTATCCATTATTTCATCAGATGATAAAAATTGAAGACGTACCATATAGAGCAAATTTACCAGTATATACTGGATGGGATTTTGGACTGGATATGCTGGCAGTAGTAATGATGAATGTAGATCTCAGACAAAGGCAAATGTATATATTCGATGCAATACAAAGAAGCAACTGGGACTTATTATCATTCTGCTGACTGATACTCTGAAGACCTATCTATGAAAATAACTGGAAATATGATGATAAAGACTGGGAAGTAATGGATAGGACAAGACTGTATAAATATACAGAACATTTCTGAGATCCGTACAATATCGATAACAGGAATGTAATCTCACAAAATAAAACAATTAGATGAGAACTGCGTAGAGTGGGAATAGAAGTATATACCACAAGGAAAAGTACAATAGAAGAAAGAATAAGGGAAACTACTCTAGAACTATGAAATATCCATGTAGAGAAAACGCTATATGATTTCATTACAGCAATTGAGCAGTCAAAGTATCCACAGAAGCCAGATAATTCTCAGGCGACTACATGATGAACTAAACCAGTGCATAATGAGTTTTCACATTTCAGAACTGCATTGGAATATCTGATAGATAATCTCATTACAAGATTTCCATGATACTGAGTGACAGTATCAAAATGAATCACTCCTACGATACAAGGAATATTATAGTAAGGAATTACCAACTAGAGATAAAATATCTCGAAATTGGTAATTTTTGATTTTGGAGAAAAACTGGATATAAGGCGAAAAATACTGTGAGAGTATCCTGCATAGTCAGGGCAACTTTTATATCCTACAATAATAACGATGGCAGAAGACCAAACACAAGGGAAAAGATTTTCTTTACAAAGTGGTGGAAGATTGGGAGCGAGAATAGGTAACCAATGAGCCACACAAACGCAATGATCTACACAGTCTACATGAGCGAGTGATACTTCAGGAGTGCAAAGTTCTGGAGTTTTTTTACCATGAATAAGTGGAGTAAATAATAAAGTAGCTCCTACAAATGATTTTATTAGTGGAATACAAAGTGGTAAAATTCAAAGCAATATCCAGCTTCCATGAATTACTACTAAACCAGAAAATACTGATGCAGTAATTACTGGGACTACTAAAGAGCAACAGAGAAAAGCTAATATACGAGCTGATAATAATGGAGTAGATAAGCAAAGCTGGAATGAAAAAATAGAGAATGAAAGATATAGTTCTCAAACATTACCTATATTACAGCAGGGAGTAAAACAAACATGGAATGATATCAAAAAATTTAGTTATAGAAAAGGAATGGATTTTGTAGAAAATCCATGAAAATATCTATCTCAATATATACCTTGATGAATATTATATAAATATTTTCTAAATAATATGTGAAGTCCAGTATCACAGGAAAAAATAAATGATATGTGGAATAACTACTACCAATATGAAGATAAAATAAATAAATCATTTGATAAATGGGTAGAAAATAATATTGATCAGGAAATAGCTCAAAAATATGCTGAGAAATGATTGTTTACAAGTCTGAAAGAATGAGATTGGAATAATGCTAAATACTGAATCAAACAAGCATTTTCTACAAGCATACTTCCAATGCTTCCATGAATGGTAGCATGAATATTGACTAAAAATCCAGCAGTACTTGCATGAGTATGATTTTTACCATCTAAAGCAGTAGAAGATCAGGAAGCATACGATGAAGCATTGAAATTAGGAGCAAGTAGAGAACAAGCTACATCAATCTGACAAACTGCATGAAATATAAACTGAGTATTGGAAATAGTATGAGAATTTACACAGTTAAAATGATTATTAAAACCTCTAAAAAAGAATATTACTAAAGAAATAACTAAGAAAACTACGAAACAAATAATTGGTAGAGGATTATTGGATTTATGAAAATGAATAGTATGAGAATGAAGTACTGAATGATTACAGGAATTAGTGACAAATGCTCTAATAAAAACTGTAGACGAAAATAGAGATTTATTTGAGTGAGTATTGGATAGTATAATTGCAGGAGGAATTATATGAGCTCCATGATCTACTCTATGAGCATGAGGAAAAATAGCACAAGATGTGGAAAATAATAAAAAAATAGATATGAAAACTGATCTAGAAGCTCTAGATTATGTTTTGCAGTGAGAACAGAGAAAAGCTCAAAGAATAGAGCAACAAAAAGAGAAAATGAGGCAAAGAGCTAATGAAAAATTTCAGGCACAAGCGTGAGAAAACGCTTGACTTTCTGATACAAATGACTATACTGAGTGAAGAAATGTATGAGGGAGTAAGGCATCGTCTGAAATGGCGACAGAGAAGACCGTTAATACCCTCGACGAGGAAAGCGTTGGATCTAATGGAGAAGCTAATTCTCCTGTCACCGATTCAACGTTTTTCAGTACTGATGAAAACTGAGATTATATTAATTATAATTGAAATAAAATATATGCTTGAAGTAAAGCATGAACAAAAGACCAGTTTACACAACTAAGTGATAATACTCCATATAATCCTGAATATGAAGAATATTTTAGGAATTTCCAAAGATTGATACAAAAATTATCAGATCCTAAAGTAAGCAGAAAAGATACTGAAATTATTTGACATACTATAAAATGAAAAGAAGTAAAGATGTCAAAATGGACGTTAAGGCATATTTTTGAAACACATTGAAAATTTAATATTAATACATTACTAGAAGCTATAAACAATCCTAGCTGACAAAAACGAGAAACGGAATTGACATGAAAGAATAAAAATAAACGTCCATATATGTTATTAGATATAGGTGGTTCTAACAAAAAGATAATTGTGGCAATAAAACCAAATAACTGAGCTACTAATACAGATAATGCTGATTTTTATTATGTAGTATCGTCAAGAGAATCTAATACTCCAACTACTCCAGCAGAAGATGTAAAATTTCAGCTCAAATATGAAGATAAAGACTATACTCCATGAGTAGCTGGAAAGAATGAAAAAAATATTTCATGAAAAGAGTGAGTAAATCTCAGAAATAAACTGAATAAAAAAACTGTAAAAGAACTTGCAGAAAAATATGGAATCAAAGTAGAAGTAATCGAGTGAATGATAGAAATTTTGGAGAACTGAAAAAGAAAATGATATGCATACTGAAAATATATAGATCAGTTATTGACTCTATCTGAGCAGATAAAAGAGAGTACTGCTCCACATGAATTGCTTCATGCAATTTTTGATATGATAGATCCTGAAACTAAAACATATCTAATATCTCAGGTAATGAAATCTGAGGGATGGAGTGCTAGTAAAGCTGAAGAATGGCTAGCTGATAGCTTCTCAAATTTTTTCAGAACTGGTAAGATAGAATGAGCTCCAAAGAGTACATGGGGAAAAATCAAAATTTTCTTTAAGAGAGTAAGGAGTTTTATTAATGGAATGGGAAAATGGAGAAATCAGTTGGATGAAATCTTTACAGATATAATCGAATCTGAGGGAATAGAAGATTTGCAATGAAAGATAGATAGAAATGAGAGAATAAATAAAGCAAAGGAAAGGATGAGGGAGAGATTTAAGCAGTATCAGAAGAATGCAGAAAAAATGCAGAAGAAAGAGGAGAATACTTCTAAAAAATCTCCAAAAAATTGGAGTAAAAAAGATGCTTCTTATCAAATAGCAGACGAAAGCGTGTATGAATTAAAACCATTGGAGAGAATTGAGCAGATGGAAAAATTAATTCTTGATGAATACGGTACAACTGACAATCCAACAAGAGTAGCATTTATAGATAATAAATGAAGATGGATAAATGGAAACATGTGAGGATATGGAAATTATAGAGATACTGATCATAGAGAAATAGCACAAACTGCATTTGATGATACTGATATAGAATTTAATAATGCTACTGATGGACTGGTAGCATTACAAGCAGAAACTGGACTGGTAAGAGTAAATTATAATGATGGATACATGAATATAGATACAGTATATGAACTCATGCCATCTCAAAGAGAATGATTGATGAGATTTGCAGATGAACCTATCAAAGAAGTATATGTAGATATTACTGATCCAAAAACATGAAGAACTCTAAAGAGTGATACTTTTATGAATGTGAGAGATGCAGTAAGATGGATTGACAGAAATTTTGCTGAAGAATGAGGTAAATATCAAAGTGTAGAGAGAGAAGATGATAAGATGATTGCATTGCATAATATTTCATTAGAAAAATTAGCAAAAGCAAAAGATCTATGATGATTAGTAGCTCCTAGTATTGGAATTACTAAAAGCTGAATACCTTTTGAGAATTACTGAGAAATATCATTTATTGCAAATAAGGATTTAGTAAATCCGTCTAAGGATGTAATAGTATGAGAAACAGATCTCTATACTCCAAGAGTACCACAACCAACTCTAGAATGGAAAGATAATGTAAATAGAGAAAAACAGGAAGAAATTGCTAAAAAAGTCTGAATGGAAATGTGAGAGCTATACGATTATGTTACATGATATTCACAAAGTCACTGGGAAAGAATGTATCCTAATTTAGCAAAAGAGATAGCTCCATATATAAATAAGACGCTTTTCAAGTGATTTACTGAAATGTGAGATAGAATATACCAACCATATACTATGAAAAACATACTAAATGATATGTTTAATAAATGAGATGTGGGAGAAGAAAGTGCTATGTTTCAATGAAATTTGAGTGAAGCAATGGCGAGAATGTCTGATGATGTAAAAGATCTAGAAAATGTGAGATGAAAAATAGGAAATAGAGAGTGATTAGATAAAGAGTATGATGCTCTAAGTGATAAATATACTGATCTATGATGGGATATACTAGAATGACGTGAGGGAATGGCTATTTTTTCAGAAAATATTAGAAAATCTAATAAAGATATCGTAGCAGAACTAGCTGATTTTGATATCGAAGTCACAGAAAAACAAGTCCAAGAATTGAAAGATATAGTGATGGAAGCTCTAAAACTACCAAAATCTTATGTAGAAGCTAAAATAAAAAGATGAGTAGGATTTGGCGAATTTAGTGCTGTAGTAGTACCAGAAGATAAAGTAGCAGAAGTAAGAGATTTGATATGAGATGAAATAGAAATATTCTGATATAAGCCATGAGATAGAATGAATGTAATAAATGAAGTAGCTGATAGAAAAGATGTAAAATTTCAGAGAGCATGAGATATTGAGTCAGAAGCATTTAAGAAACGATTTGGAAATAGTAAAGTAGTAGACGAAAACTGAAATCCATTGGTGGTATATCATGCCACAATGAAGAATTTTAATATATTTGATAGGAGTAATATATGAGAACATGGAATATCTTTTGGAGATTGATTCTATTTTTCTAACAAACCTATAAAAGAGTATTGAAAATCAAAAAAGACATATCTAAAGATGGAGAATCCATTTGTAATAGAGGATGTCAATAATATAGAATCAGTGAAAAAATATTTAAAGGAATTGGGAATAAGCTGAAAGGATGCAGAAACATGGTATAAGTATTATGGATGAGATGGTAAGTGAGCTATAGGTAAAGCTATTAGAGAATCTCTATGAGATGATGCTCGTGTAAGTGAAATGTTAAAAAAGAAATGATACGACTGAGTAATAGTGAGAGATACAGAAATGGGAATAAATGATATAGTAAAATGAGATGAATATATGGTATTTGAGCCAAACCAGATAAAGAGTGCAACAGATAACGTAGGTACATATGATGCTAACAATGATGATATCAGATATCAAAGAGTATACCACTGAAGTCCTAATGAGTTCGATAGATTTGACTCTAGCCATATGTGAGAATGAGAATGAGCTCAAGCACATGGTCGATGACATTATGTAGCTGTAGATCCTGAAACGGCTAGAAGATATGCACAAGAGCCATTTAGAAAAAATGAGGTAGAAATAAAATGAAAAACAATGACAAGGACTGAAGACGTATGGGATATACCATATGCTCTGAGGACATTATATAGAGATTTGTATAGCTTCTTTTCATTCTGATATTATGATTTTGATACAGAGATAGATAATGCGATAAATCAAATCAAAAAAGAATATCAAGACACGGTAGATTATTATAAAAAACTAATAGAAGATAAAACTATACCTGTATGAGTAGATGGTGTGGATTTAGAAAAATTACAAGAAGACAGAAAAAAATCATTGAAAGAATTTGAAGATGCATTAGAATTTATAGAAGACTTAAATCCTGAAGATGTAATAGTAAGAGAATTGAATAATAGAAGAAATTTTTACGAAGTAGAAATACCTGATCCAGTGAAAGCAAACACTCCAACTGGAAAGAATTATATAGAAGAAGAAAATAGAATCGGAGTAAGAGCTTTTAATAGAATGCTGAAACGATTTGAAAAAGATGGGCGAGAAGTAGAAAATGGATACTGAAATTATACAGTAAAAAAATGAGATGATGAGATAACTCTGACAAATCCTAACAATACATGGAAACAACTGATATGGGAAGATATAACAAATCCAAAGTTATTCTCTCATATATTGAATCGTATGGGTTATAAAGGTATTCACTATTATGGATGAGTAGATTGAGAAGCATATGTAATCTTTAACGATGATGATCTAGAAATAAAAAATCATGAAAAATATCAGAAAGTAGAGTACGAATACGACGAAAATGGAAATCCTAAACGAATAAAATTCTGAGATAATAGCGAATTTGATCCAAGCATATTCTGAGAAAATACTAGAGAAGAACAGATAGAAGAAGATAAAGAGAACGAAAAAGGAAATCCATTCTATAATGCATGGATGAGATATAATAATCAGAACTACAAAGATGATCAGAAAACATTTGAGGAATTTATGAAAGGATTGAGTGACCGAGCAGACAAAGAGCAAGAGATATATGATGAAAAAATGAAATCTCTATCTGATGCTCAGAACGATCCAAAACTACTAGAGCTACAGCTCAAAGCTATAAAGCTCATGGAGAAAGAACAGAACGTATGAAAAAAATTCTGAAAAAATGTAAGTAAAGAAGTAAGGGACAGACAGCAAGCAGAAGTGGAAAAGGAAAGAGAAAATCTAGTAAAGGAAATATTTGACTACATGTATCCCTGACTAAAATTTGAAGATGCAACATATGAAGATAATCAAAGAGCATTTGAGAAAGAAGCTGAATGGGAGATGCTAGGAAAGGAAGATATAGAAAATAAATTGAAACTCTACAAAAAAGATAAAAATGGTAATCGAGAAGCTAAGGAAATAAAGATAGATAATCCTGATATCAAACTAGAGAAACTGCTAAGTGCATGAAAATTTGATGAAATATTTGAGCCAACTGATAGAGTAATAGAATGGAAAACTCCAGAATGACAAAAAGGAAGAATAGATAAAGCTAAAGATCCTAAAAAATTTAAGAGCGTAATGGAGAAGATAAATAGCTGAAAAACTAAAACTAAAGTAGAGCTCAAAGATGTGACTAATGAAGTAAGAGCATTGGAGAGATATAAGGAAAATGAGAAAGCAGAAAAGGAAAGGAGGAAGAAAGAGAAGCAAGAAGAATTTGCAAAGAAGAAGCAGGAAGAATACAAGAGAATGGTAAGAATGAAAGCATTTCAGAGATTGGTAGATATGCAACGATTTGAGAAATATCCATTCTTGACTGAAGAAGAAATCAAAAATAGATACGGATTTAGTGATGAGGAATGGAAGACAATTACTGAGCAAGAAGAAATCAAACTACCTAAAAAATGGGGAGAAAAAGCTATCAGTGATTTCAATAAAGCAGTAGATGATCAGGTAAAGGCTCTAATCGAATGACTGAACTGGCAAAATAGGATGAAGCAAAAAGAAGCT
>JAGCBE010000078.1 GCA_017652345.1 Methanobrevibacter sp. | reverse complement strand
CTTTTTGATTTCATCGTTATGGCTTATGATTCCGATTTTATCCCATTCAACTTTGCCGAAATCCTCATTATAATAAATTTCTTCGATTTTTTCTTCCTGCTCTGGGGTATAAGCCATTCCATTTTTGTTCCAAAGCTTGATTCCGTTGTATTGTGATGGATTGTGGGATGCTGTAAGCATTATTCCTGCATCTGCATCAAGCTTCAATGTTGCATAACCTACAAGAGGTGTTGGGACCATGCCTATTTTGACAACGTCTACCCCATGCTCAATGAGTCCTGCAGTGATAGCCTGTTCCAACATTCTGTTGGTGGTTCTAGTGTCATAACCAATAACAACTTTTCCAGCATTATTCAAGTATTTAGCTAAGGATTTACCTATTTTCAATGCCAGTTCTGAATTGATTTCCGAACCGATCTTTCCTCTGATTCCAGAAGTTCCGAATAGTTTTTTATTTGTCATGATTCACTCTCCAATTGGAATATTTAAGCTCCGAATTTATGTGCATAGCCCATAAGGTCAGTAAGGATATTCATCACATCTGCCCCTCTGATTCTGCACATGCCACCTTTAGCCACTGCAAATTCATTGTATTCACAGACATCATCCACTCTGACTTCAGGACCATTGATTAGAATAGGAACTGGGTCTCCAGAGTGGTTTTTGACAGAAATAGGAGTTGAATGGTCTGCAGTTAAAAAGATATAACAATTTTCAAGTTTAAGAAGTTCGCTCATAACAACTGCATCAACCTTTTCAATGAACTTAAGTTTTTCCTCTGCATTTCCATCGTGGCCTGCTTCATCTGCACCATCGATATTGATCAGGAAGAAATCATGTTCACTGTTATTCACTTGATCAATGATTGTGTCTCTAATGTTTTCAAGGTTTGTATCGGTTCCGCCGGTTACACCTTCCATTTCAATGATGTCCATTCCAGCAAAACGGCCAATACCCATAATAAGACCAGTTTCTGCAATGCATGCAGAATTCACTTCGTATTTATCGTTGATTGATTCCACTTCAGGAACTTCTCCTGCACCACGAGGAATAATTATATTAGCAGGCGCTTCACCGTCTTCTATTCTTTTAAGGTTTACTGGATGGTCTTTAGTCATTTCATAAGATTTAGCTACTAACTTGTTTAATATGTCTGCAGTTTTTTCTGCTTCTGGACTTCCATCAAGAGCTTTAACTACTTTTGGCTTGTTTCCTTCGACTTTAGGGTCTGCATCACTTACTTTGCCAGACAATCCTTCTCCTCTAAGTACCAATACTGCTCTGTGTCCAGTTGATTCCTTGAAGATGATTTCAATATCCTCATAGCCTTCAAGTTTCATGGTGTTTAAGGTTGCTACTATTTCATCAGTTCCATCTCTGATTCTTCCAGCACGTCTGTCTGTAATGATTCCATCTTCATCGGATGTTGAAAAGTTGCATCTGAATGCTATATCTCCAGGAATAACATCTACACCAACTCCTACCGCTTCAAATGGGCCTCTTCCAGTATATACTTCATAAGGATTGTAACCTAAAATTGATAAGTGTGCTGTGTCACTTCCTGGAATGATTCCAGGTGCAATTGAATCCATTAATCCGGTAATTCCCCTTTCAGCCATCTTATCCATATTTGGAGTTTTAGCTGCTTGAAGTGTAGTTTGATTGTTAAGTTCCTTTAAAGGACGGCCTGCCATCCCATCCATAACCAATATTATTCCTTTCATGTTTTCACCATCACAATAAATAGAATATTAATTAAATTATTTTGATTTAATAATGTTTTAATGTTTTTTAGTTTTTTTAATTTTTTAATAGTTATCACTATTAAGATATTATTAATAAAATATATGAATTTATATGCTTATAAAATTTGTTTTTATTTAGTGGATATTTTTTTAAAAAACTTGAAAAAATAGCTGAAATTTTATTTGTTTTAAGTGAGATTGAGAAAAAACATTAAATATTAAACATTACTTTAGAAATTCTTTTTTCAATTAAAATTTAAGATAAATGAATAATAAAAAAGGATTAAAAAGAATTAAAAATAGTAAAAAAAGTTAAAAGAATAAAAAAGAATAAATGAGTTAAAAAGAGTTAAAAAAAGAAAATAAAATAAATTAAAGAGTTTACATTACAGAAACAATACCTATGATTGCACCACATATTGTTGCAAGCAAATTCACATGTTCATTGTTAATGTAATTTCTTCTCTCAAGGATTGCTCCAAGAATGCTGTCTATAAAGCAACCTAAAGTTCCTGAAATAACGGATATCTTAATGGCTATTGTTGGATCTGGAATCACGCCAAGCAAGTATGAGGCTATTCCGATTATTCCTGCACCTACAATTGCTGCAGAAGTTCCTAAAATGGATATTGCACCATCGGTTCCTGCAGGCACTTTTTTGAATGTGGTTATTAGGCGAGGCTCTTGGAGAACACCTATTTCACTTGCTAATGTGTCTGCTGTAGCTGTTGCTACCGCTCCAATGAAT
>JAGCBE010000077.1 GCA_017652345.1 Methanobrevibacter sp. | reverse complement strand
TGGAAAGATTACTGAAGAGGAATTATATGAATTGGAATGCTGTGCATGTCCTGGAGCAGGAAGCTGTTCTGGATTATTCACTGCAAACACCATGGCATGCATAACTGAAACTCTTGGTATGAGTTTGCCTACCTGTGCTACAGCTCTTGCATTAAGTGATGAAAAGAAGGAATTGGCAGTAGCAAGCGGTAAAAGAATTGTGGAAATGGTAAAGGAAGACTTAAAGCCATCTGAAATCATGACTCAAGCAGCTTTTGAAAATGCAATTGCAATGGACATGGCTCTTGGTGGATCAAGTAACACCGCACTTCATATTCCAGCTATTGCATACGAGCTTGAAGAGAAAGGTGTTCATGCAGACTTGGACTTATTTGATGAAATCAGCGATAAGGTAGCTCACATTGCACTTTTATCCCCTGCAGGTCAGGACACTATGGCAGACTTGCACAATGATGGAGGAATTCCAGCAGTATTAAAGACAATTGAGTCAAAATTAGACACTTCAGTTATGACTTGTACTGGAAAAACATTGGAAGAAAACTTGAAGGATGCAAAAGTCACTGGAAATGGAGTAATTCACACACTTGATGATCCTATCCATGAAGCTGGAGGACTTACTGTACTTAAAGGAAATCTTGCTCCAAACGGTTCAATCGTAAAGTCTGCAGCTGTACCTGAAGACATGATGCAACTCAAAGGCCCTGCTAAAGTCTATAACAGTGAAGAGGATGCAGTTGAAGCTATTTTCAATCATGAGCTTAAGGAAGGGGACATTCTTGTAATCAGATGTGAAGGGCCAAAAGGAGGTCCTGGAATGAGAGAAATGCTAAACCCAACTTCAGCTATTATGGGAATGGGCATCAAGAATGTTGGACTCATTACAGACGGCCGTTTCTCTGGTGGTACAAGAGGCCCTTGCATAGGTCACGTATCTCCTGAAGCAATGAGTGGCGGACCAATTGCTGCTTTGAAAGACGGTGACATCATTGAAATTGACATCACTAATGGAAAACTCACTGTAGAGTTAAGTGATGAGGAAATCAAGGAAAGAATTGCAAATGCAGACTTACCTGAGAAAAAGGTCAAAGGATGGTTGAACATCTACAGACGTTCAGTTTCCTCTGCAGATGAAGGGGCTATCTTAAGATAGCTTTTTCGTTTTATTTTTTGAAATTTTTATTCATTCGTACATTATAGAAAAGTAAAAGAGGTTAATGATGAGATATAGACACTTAGGGAAAACAGGGCTTAAGGTTAGTGAAATAGGCTTTGGTGCCGAATGGCTTCAAGGCAAAACATTTGATGAATCAAAGGAATTAATTGATTATTGCCACAGTGAAGGTGTAAACTTCCTTGATTGTTGGATGAGTGAGCCTAATGTCAGAACCAATATTGGAATAGCCATTAAGGATACAAGAGAGGATTGGATCATTCAAGGTCATTTCGGTTCAACTTGGCAAGATGGCCAATATGTTCGTACCCGTGAGATGGACAAGGTTATTCCAGCTTTTGAAGACTTTATGGAACGTCTTCAAATTGATTATCTTGATTTTGGGATGATTCATTATGTTGATGAGGTAGAGGATTTTGAAAACATAATGAATGGTGAATTTATTGATTATGTTCGCAAGCAAAAAGAGGATGGAGTAATTAAACATATTGGAATAAGCACCCACAGCCCTACAGTTGCACTTTTAGCTACTGAAGTTGAGGATATAGAACTCATAATGTTTAGCATAAACCCTGCTTTTGACATGTTGGCATCAATTAACGATATAGCAGTTTACGTTGAGGATGATACTTATAAGGATAAGGAGTTGGAAGGATTGGCTCCTGAGAGAGCAGAACTATACCAAATCTGTAAGGAGAATGATATTCCTCTTGTAGTGATGAAGGGATATGCTGGTGGAAGATTGTTATCTGATGATGATTCTCCATTTGGGGTTGCATTGACTCCTGTTCAATGCATTGAATACTGTCTAAAGAGACCTGCTGTTGCATCAATAATGGTTGGTGCGAATGATGTTAAGGAAATGGAAGATGCAATTGCATATGAAACTGCAAAAATTGATGAAAAGGATTATGCTTCAGTTCTCGTAAATGCACCTAAAAACTCTTATGAAGGTCAATGCACTTACTGTGGCCACTGTGCACCATGCACTGCAAATATCAACATAGCTATGGTAAACAAGTTCTACGATCTTGCAAGACATCATGATGAAGTTCCAGAATCCATTAGGGCACATTATAATGATTTATTGTACAATGCATCTGATTGCATAGCATGTGGAAACTGTGAGGAAAGATGTCCTTTCAATGTAGGAATTGTTGAAATTATGGAAAATGCTAAGAAATTATTCAAATAAGAAATCTTTTACATCAATTTATTAGCATTTTCAATTCTCATTTATTTTTTAACTATTTTTTAAACCATCTTTCAATTCTCTATTTTTAATTAAATTTAAATATTTTAGAATATATACTATTCATATTATAATAGTATTAAAAATTTTTAAAATCAATTGAAATTTTTAATTTTTATAATTATCTTATAATTTAAAAAAAATATGAAAAGGTGTTATTTTGGATATAAATTTAAAAGAAATAGCAGTTTACATTGTCCTTATCATCCTTGTTCTTATTGCTGCACAACACTTGAATGTTGTTGTATCAGGCAGTATGGAACCTGTTATGTATAGAGGAGACATTGTAGTGCTTGAAAAATCAAATCTTTTAGGATTGCAGGAGTTCAATCCAGCTGAAGTTGAAGTTGGAGACATTGTAGTCTACAATGCAGCTTGGCATGATGGACCGGTTATTCATAGAGTGATTGAAAAAGGTCAAATAAACAGCACTACTGTCTATAAGATAAAAGGGGATAATAATGATGTTGCCGATCCTTATTGGGTAACTGAGAATCAGATTACCTCTAGAGTTTTAACTTTTAATGGTCAACCTTTAATTATTCCTAAAATAGGATATATCTCCATATGGATAAGAGGACTTTAATATTTCATGATTAATTATATTGATTCAATCATAGCTTAAAATAATGGCTACACATATTTAATCAATTTTAATTAATCGTTATTTTTATTATTTTGACAATAATTTTTTATAGAGAAATGGCTTTAATATCTAATGGCAAAGCTATTGAAATTTATATTTATTCGGTGTTTATA
>JAGCBE010000076.1 GCA_017652345.1 Methanobrevibacter sp. | reverse complement strand
TCCTTAATGTCGCAATAGTATACTGTTTCACCATCTTTTTCTTCAGCAAATACGGTTTTTCCATTGTGCATATCTATTCCAACAGGATGCAATGGCCTTTTAGCTATCACAATTAGGTAAATGCAAGAATAAGTTATGAATCTTTTAAATGGCTCTTCGCTTTCAGGTGAGCATCCTTCAAAGAATCTGAATAATTCATCCTTAATGTCATTTATCAAGCCATCATTGATTTCTATATTGCTGTCGGCATCCTCATCAATATTCAATGCCATAATCTCATTATAGTTTTGAATATGGAAGTGGGCACGTTGTTTAGATGCTTGGTCAGTATTTTCATCACTTGCCTTTTTCTCAAAGATTTCAATGTCATAATCCTTGATGTTTTCCCTTATTTCTTCCATTAGGTCTCGTGCTTTCATTTCAATTCCTCATATCTAAAGCATTCATGAATATGATTGTTTATTATTCCGATTGATTCCAAGTAGGAGTAGATTATAGTGGTTCCAACGAATTTCATTCCCCTTTTTTTCAAGTCCTTAGCTATTTTGTCTGAAAGGGGAGAGTTGGTCAAATAGTTTTCTTCAGTGTCAATCAGTATTTGATTGTCTGTAAAGTGCCAGATGTAATTGGAAAAGGAGCGGTATTCCTTTTGTATTTCAATGAAGATCTTTGCATTGTTGATTGCAGCGTTTATCTTTCCCTTATGCCTGATTATTCCTGCATTGTTCATCAGTTCCTCTACCTTTTTCTCATCATAGGATGCTACCTTTTCAACATCGAAATTGTCAAAGGCCTCCTTGAAGTTTTCACGTTTTTTTAATATTGTAATCCATGCAAGTCCTGCCTGGAATGATTCAAGAACAAGCATTTCAAAGAGTTCCTGATCATCTAAAGTAGGCTCTCCCCACTCCTCATCATGATACCTTACATAGATCTCCTCTACATCTTCAGCCCAAGGGCAACGTTTTTTAGTCATGGAATCACTTTTTGATTTTTTAGAGTAAATTTCATTGAATTTTTTTACTTTATTAAATATTTGTTTTCAAATATTTATTATTTTATTTGTTAAAAATTATTTATATTAAAAAATCAAAATCATAATTATATGTTGGTTAATGCAGATTTACATACTCACAGTTGCTTTTCAGCAGCCACTTCAAAGGATATGGTGATTAACAATATAGCTCCAAAATCCCGTGAAAAGGGATTGAACTTAGTTGGAACTGGAGACGCTTTTCATCCTAAATGGCTTGACATTGTAGCTGAAAGCACAGAATACAAGGGAGATGGAATATACTCCCATAAGGACTGTGATTTCATCTTGACAACTGAAGTTGAAGCTCAGCACAAGATTCACCATGTAATCATTTTGCCGAATATTGAAGTTGCTCGTGAGCTTTCAGAAAAACTGGTCTCTCCAAACAAGTATATAGATGGAAGGCCTAGAAGCCCTTTAAGTGGAGCTGAACTCTTTGAACTTGTAAAAGAGTATGATTGCATGATTGGGCCAGCTCATTCATTCACTCCTTGGACTGGAATGTATAAGACTTATGACAGCATTTATGACTGTTATGAAAAGGCACCTGATTTCGTTGAATTAGGTTTATCTGCAGATACAGATATGGCAGATACTGTAAAGGAATTGTCTGATTTTGTGTTTTTGACCAATTCTGATGCCCATTCACCATGGCCTCATAGATTAGGCAGGGAATTCAATCAAATTGAGATGGAAGACATTTCATATACATCACTTCAAAAGGCACTGAAACACAAGACCGTTAAGGCAAATTATGGCCTTCTTCCAAATTTGGGAAAGTACCATATGACTGCGTGCACCAAATGCTATAAGATCATAGACCCTGAAATAGCAAAGGCCAATGGAATGAAATGTTCTTGCGGAGGCAGGATCAAGAAGGGAGTAGATTTCAGAATAAGTGAAATTGCTGACTATAAGGAACCTCATCATCCAAGCCATAGGCCTCCTTATGTTCATCTGATGCCTCTTGCTGAAATAATCAGCATGATTTATGAAAAGGGAATTACAACCAAAACCGTTCAAGGGGTTTGGCAGAAGCTGATTGACGCATATGGTCCTGAAATCGATGTATTGATAAGCACTCCATTGGAGGATATTTCAAAAATAGATGATAATGTAGCTATTGGAATAGAAGGATTTAGGAATAAGACATTAAATGTCGTTCCTGGTGGCGGAGGCAAATATGGTGAAATATCTTTCAATGATGACTTTAAGAAACCGGAAAAGTCTGAAAAAATAGTAACTTTAGATTATTTTTAAAAGCAGGCTTGGCGGGATTTGAACCCGCGGTCTTTAGATTAGGAGTCTAACGCCTTATCCAAACTGGGCTACAAGCCTATATCCTTTCTTAAACTGCTTAAGATATCTTAAGTAGTCTTCTTTTGAAATTATAATAAAAATAGTTAAAAATAGTAATAGAGCGGACCCGCCGGGATTTGAACCCGGGACCTTCGGATTAGAAGTCCGACGCCCTGTCCAGCTAGGCTACGGGCCCTATATACAACATTTAATAATATGTTTATTATGATATATAAAACTATCGTAAAAATATTCTTTTTTTAAATAAAAAATTCTAATAAGTTAAAATTGAAAAAAATTGATTTTTCAATAAAAATAATTTTTGAAAATTAAATGAAATAAAAAAGAAAATAAAAACTAAAAATTAAATTAATGGATAATTTAATTTTTTAGTGTTTATTGCCTGCATCAGTTCGATACAGTTTAATTTTAATAGCTAATTTTAATTTTTATATTTGATCACTTATTGGCTGCTGGTTTCATTGTCTGAATCATCGCTTGAGTCAGTACTGTTGTCACCTTCTTCAGGTACAACTTCATCACTCCAAGCACCTTCTAAAACTGTTCCGGTACCAGATCCAACAAGCACATAACCAGTACGGCCTTTAGCATCTTTTAAAAGGCAAGTGTAATATCCATGAGAATTGTATTTTACACTGTAACACCAGGAACCTTCCCATCCTTGAGCTTCAGCAATTTTTTTAGCTTTTTCAGGACTTACGTTATGTTTTCCTGAAGAACTTGAGCTTGAGCTGCTGCTTGAGGAGCTGCTGGTTCCACCACTTGAACCGCTATCACTGCCAGTTCCAGTGCCGTTTCCATCAAGACCAGTAGAATTATTTCCTATTCCTGTGTTGCCTTGATCATCAGGTGTAAAACCTGAAAGGTCATTGAATACACTATTGCTATCGTTTGTTAATCCATATGCAGTTACTCCTGCAGCGATACACAATACTATAACAACAGAAATAATAATGCTTGAATTGTCCATATTTCCACCTCTTTTAGAATATTTTAAAAAAGATTTGCAATATTTTTTATAAAATTTCTATGAATGTAATATTTGTAAAATCACTTCATCAATTTTTTTAAATTGATAATATAGTATATTTTAGTAACGATATATTATAAATTTATTCATTTCTATAGACTTTTCACTTTTAAAAAAAGATTGTGTTCTATAAAAAGTTTTTTTAAAAAAAGAATTAAAAATTAAGAAATAAGGAATAAATAGTTTATTCCTCAAAATTAAAGTTTATATTTTTCCTAAGTTTTCACCAGTGTAACTGATTGCAATTGCATCTACAACAGTTCCATTTGCATCTGAGATGTAACAGATGTATTGGGTTCCATCATCTTTAACGTTGCTTACATATGCTCCAGCTTCACTAATGAAATTATCATTAACAAGCGCTTTAGCTTGGTCAGGACTTATTTTAGTTTGGCCTTGGCCCCCTGAGTTTCCAGATCCTGATCCTGATCCTGATCCTGAACCGGAACCAGATCCTGAACCGGATCCTGAGCCAGAGTTACTGCCACCATTAGCGTTTGTTCCACCACTGCTTCCACTGGAACCTGAACTTCCTCCACTGGAAACATCTGATCCAGTTCCATCAGTTGAATCATCGCCAAACAAACCACCAATTCCATTATCTCCAGAACTTGAACTGTCTGGAGAGAATCCAGTTAAATCATTAAATACTGCATTATCGCCTTCACTTATTCCATATGCAGTTACTCCTGCAGCAATACATAAAACAATAATTACAGATATGATTATGTTTGAATTGTCCATTCTTTCACCTCCTTCAATTAGAAGAAATTTTTATAAATTTGAGTAAATTGATTTTTTTAAATTTAATTAAAAAAATTATACATTTGTATATTATTATTGTACATTATCTTAAATATATCTTTCCTAAAAATTTTTTCAATTTCATAAGATTTTCCTTTGATAATTTTTAAAAATTTTGGACTGAAAATTTCATTTTGCAGTATATTTTTTCATAAAATTTTCATACATTTTTTCATATATTTTCATTAAATTTTTCAATAAAAAATCTTATATTTTCATGCAAAATTTTCAATCCATTTTTTGCTAAAAAGTAATACTTTTTATATAAAAATTCATAAAAATTTAAAAAATTTATCATCATGAATTTGTCATGATTAATCATTTTTATTTTTTAGCTTAACCTAATTAATTGAT
>JAGCBE010000075.1 GCA_017652345.1 Methanobrevibacter sp. | reverse complement strand
TACAAGAATAGCCACTAGTGGCGTATTGACCGGAGCAATCGTCGGAGACCACTGTTCTCCGATTTCAGATACGACAATCCTGTCATCCATGGGAACCGGATGTAACCATATCGATCACGTAACCACCCAGATATACTATGCGGTATTTGTCGCTGCAATCACTATATTTATAGGTTACATACCAGCGGGATTGGGGGTTCCATTCTACATCTCCCTGCCTGTCGGCATAATTGCATTGTATGGCGGCCTAAAACTGGTGGGAGAAAAGGTGGATTTTGAAGAGGTTGAGGAAACATCCTCATAACTTCATTATTTTTTTATCTAAATGATGCAAGAATACCATGACCTCTTCAAGGTCATGGATGAATTGCACTATTGGGTGTACTATCTTTTTTATTTATTTTTTTGCGTTTATTTTTTATTTTGTGTTTTTTGGTGGCTTTTTTAGGTCGTGTATTTTTGTTCAGTATACTTTTTTTTATGGATTTTTAATAATTGCTTTGGGTTTGAAAAATTGTTTTTGGTTTAAAAAATTGCTTTGAGTTCGTTATTTGATTACTTTTCAAATGCTCTCTCTCATTTTTTATATAGGAGTAATTATAAATGAGATATTATTCAATTAAATGTGATTTTAATTGTTGTTTTAAAAAAGAGTAAATGTTTTCCATTTTTTTTTTAGAAATGAATAAAAGTAGTATTATATGATGGGCTGGAGGAAATGTGATTTTTATGGGTGAGTATATTCGAGGTGTGGTTGTTAAGCTTCATTTAACTCCTGAACAAGAAGTCATGTTTAAACAAAACTATGGTTGTACTCGTAAAACCCATAATGAACTTTTAAATAAATATAAATCCAAATATGGTGATTCTAATAAAATTCCAACTAAAAATGAATTAAATCAATTCTTAAACGAATCTAAAAAAGAATTGCCCTACTTGAAGGAAACAGAGTCCACCAGTCTTCAACAGGCACGTGATGATTTCCATAAAGCTTTCAAAAACAGTTTTAAAAGCAAAAGGCATAATCCTCCAAAATTTCACTCTAAAAAGAAAACACGACCTAGCTTCAGACAAACTATCCGAAAAGACAAAAGACCAGTAGAAAAAAACACACTAACTTTAAGAAAACATGGTGAAGTAACCTTCAGCACAAGCGTAGAATACATGGACTTATTAAACAGTCCAGACACCAAATTCAACAACATTACTGTATATTATGATGGATTAAACCACTATGCATCATTCAACATAGAAACACAACTACCAGAACAACTACCATTAACAGAAGAGCACATTGGATGTGATATCAATTCCAACAAAAACGGATGGCTAGTCACAAGCGAAGGACAAAAAGAATTCTTTGAAGTTGACCATGACAACCAAATGATCAAACACATCAACAGATTAATGTCCAAATGCAGAAACATGAGCAGACGATGGAAAAAACTACAAAAAAGACTACAAAAATGGTACAACAAAAGAACAAACCAATTAAATGACTACATTGAAAAATTAACCTACAATCTAGTTAAAAAATATGATACCATAGTCTTTGAAGAAAACTACTCTACTATCAAGATCTTAATCGGAGGAGAGGAAAACATGATATTTCCTCTATCGCGATTCATAAAAAGACTAAAAGACAAATTCCAACTCTACAAACCCGAAGCAGACGGCGTACAATTCGTAAAACCACACAACACAAGCCGAACATGCCACCACTGCGGACACATAAACAAAGAGTTAAAAGTCAAAACACGCAACTGGAAATGTCCAAAATGCGGAAAGACACTTGATAGGGATATAAACGCAGCAATTAATATTCTAAACCGCTGGTTCAACGGAGATAGCCTGAAAAAATACTTAAATTAACCATTATTAAGTGAAAAAAATTCAGGAATCCCCATCCTCTATAAGATGGGGTGGTTCAATGTAATCTGCGTCATTTCTCATTTTTCTTAACTTGTCTAATTCTTTAGAGATGGTTTTTCCAATATTATTCTTCCTGAATCTTTCAAGCTTTCTAAAGATGTTTGAAGTTTCCCCATGAACAT
>JAGCBE010000074.1 GCA_017652345.1 Methanobrevibacter sp. | reverse complement strand
GCTTATATCTGCCTGTTTCATAAATGATTCGAATGCAGTGAACATATTGGATGTTCCTCTAACCATCATATTTCTCATACGAAGCAATCTTATTTCAGCAAAAGCGTTTACCATATACTTTTCTTTAAGAAACTCAGTTGTTTCTATTGTTCTATTGTCAAATTCAAACATTCTTGAGTCCTTGAATGTCTTTTGACATGCAAACATCAACATGAAAAACCAGCTACTGATCCATTCGCATGAACCACTGACATCATTCAGGAACAAATGCTGCTTTCTATGAGGCTTCTTCTTAACATGAACAAGATCAATCGGCACACCACCATATTTCATGTTTTGCCTCATTGTCCTTCTCATGTCAATCTTGTTTGAGCGAGCCAATCTCTTTCTTCTTGACTGCTTATTTGCGATTTTTCTACCAAGCTCAACACATAATTCAAATACCCTTTCATCGTATTTGTTAAGCTTTGACAAGTCACTGTTTAGAATATCATTGTCTCTTGCAAGGTCCTTGTCCCTATCTTCAAGAATAGGTCTTCCTGCAAAGTATTCCATAGCCTGTTCTGCACCCATTTGGATTTGCTTTCCGCCAGTTCCCTTCTGCTTGGTGATTTTCCATTCATGCTGAGAAAGCTTTCCTTTCATGGTGTTTGGTCTATATGACCTATTGAGTTCATCAGTAAGATTTTTAACCTGTTTTTTTGCAAAGAAACCGTCAAATGACTCATTGAATTTAGGGATGTCATACTTGCTTTTGACATAAATAGACCGGAATGCATCTTTTAATAGGTCTAAATTATCATCTCCCAATAGAGCATATGCATCTATTGCAGACTGAGTGGACCTGATGCTTACAGGCATTCCCTTTTTTCTCAAATCATTTGATAATCTTACGATTCTCTCTTCCATATTAAAACCTTAAATTTTGCTTAAATCGAGTGCATGATGATTAAAACTATTCATTCATATATTCATTTCTAAAGATCTCTTTGATTACTTTAGCTTTATCCGGCTCTGTCTTAATAGCTACACCAACACTGTCCTCAAGTGCAGCATCAACATTCTTAAAATCCTTATCCAAGTGCATTACAGAGTTTACCCAATCAATTGAAGCCCTTACAGACGGTTTCTTATTTAAGTTAAAGGTTCTGATCCTATGGACCATATTGACAACCTTCTTAATTAAACCATTGTCTGCATTTGGCACTCTAGCTTTTACAATAGCCATTTCACGTTCAACTGTAGGATATGAAATGTATAAGAAAAGACATCTGTCTTTTGTCTCTTCAAGCAAGTTTCTTTGAGCGTTTGAAGTGAGCATTACCATCAAATCATTTTGAAGGTCAAAAGTTCCCAAATCATTTACAGTAATCTGCTTTTCACCTAAAGCCTGGAGAAGAAAACTTTCCACTTCCTCATCTGCCTTATCGATCTCGTCAATGAGAAGAAGTGATGGCTTGTCATTCATAAAAGAGGTTAAAAGTGGCCTTCTTATAAAGAAATCATCTTCAAATATTGATTCTTCACCTTTTTGGCTACCTTTGAAAGCTTCCAAATGGAGCAATTGCTTTTGATAGTTCCATTC
>JAGCBE010000073.1 GCA_017652345.1 Methanobrevibacter sp. | reverse complement strand
GGTTCTACCATCTTAGCTTTACAGCAATTTGTAGTAGTTAAAAATGCTGTTCCTTCAGTAAGCGCTAAAGTTGCTAATGAATATACCAGCGGTGGCGGTGCTTGTTATGCAGGTACCAATAACACATTGCAGGTCAATTTAACCAATGATGGCCTTATTGATGCCACTTATACCGTTGATTTATATGTAAACGGTGAAAAACTCGATAGCACTGAAGTAAGTGTGGCTGTTGGTGAAAAAACTGTTGTATATCTAACTGATGACACCATTAGACCTATTACTGCAGCAACTGTCAATGGTGCTGAAAATGCAGAAAAGGTAAATTACACCGTAGTCATTTCAGATAAATTATCCGGTGCGGTTTTAAGTGAATCCACTCTCACACCTACTGTTTTGTATAATGGTAATTTAGGAAAAGACTTTGCTTATCCTGCTGAGAGTATCACCCCATTCAACAGCATCAGCATCAATGGTGACATAATTATTGACACCAAAGCTGATTCTACTTATCTTGCAGCTGGAAACCTTAGCAAAACTGATGTTTGGACTATTGAATTGCCAGCTGGCGCTACTGTAGTTAACGGATATGTTTATGTTGCTTACAACTGGGATAAAACCGATGGAACCATTCCTGTATGGACAACCACTTTCAACAATGTGGCTATTTCACCTCTTGCTTCCTACAGGGATCAAAGCAATCTCGGTACTTATGGAAAATATGGATACGGTCTTGTTGTATATGATGTAAGTGACTTGATTCAAAATGGCGAAAACACTTTTGTATTGGAAAAGATTTCCGGTATGACTGCTGTTTACCCAAGCACTTTAGTGGTTCTTTATAATGTAAGCGGTTCTGAAGCAATCAAGAATGTTTACATGTTCAATGGTGCTGACTTATTGGCTAACAGCAATAACTTGGCAGGCAGAACTGCAGCAGCAAATTCCGTTTTAGACATTGACTTGCCTATGTTCATAGAAAACGCTAAATTGCATATTTTTGCTGCTAGTGCTCAATCAGGTGAAGGTAATTTAATAGTCAACGGTCAAACATTTACCAATGTCTGGTCTGGATCTAGCAACTCTACAAATGAGTATATTGTTGATTTAACTGATTCCATTGCTTCATCCAATTCAGTTTCCTTTGTTGCTACCGGTTCTACCATCTTAGCTTTACAGCAATTCATTGTAGTCGATTTAGCAACTCCTACAGCAAGTGACTTGCAGAAACTTATTGATGAAACTCCTGCTGATGGAGTATTGAACTTAAGCAATCTTAACTTTGCTGATGTCTCTAATGTAAATATCACTAAAGACATTACCCTCGTTGGTGATAATCTTGTTATAAACACATTAGGAGACGGAAATCCAGTATTCAACATTGCATCTGATGTTGAAAAAGTAAGTATCAGCGGTGTAGAATTTGTTGCTAACAATGGTGATGTGCTTGTAAAAGCTATCGCTAAAAACGGTACTGATGACTTATCCATTGTAAACCCAGCTATTGAGCTTACAAACAATACTGTAACTCCTGCAAATGAAAATGTTGTAACAAAATCCATCACATTCTTTGAACTTGAAGCTGAAAGAGCAGTCCTCGCTCCTTCTAACCCAATCACTATTCAAGACAACAATATAGCAGATGGAGTTAAAACATTTGCCTTTGAAGTTGCAGGATTGAATGATGGGTCTGGAATTGACATTCCTCAAGGAGGATCCATTAACACTAATGGCAGTGCAACAGTCAAGAAAGCTACTGTAATCTCTTCTAAGGACATTACAACCACTACTGTCAACACTAAACTTGATGGTAAGAACGCTGGTAAAAACTTCTCAATTACCTTAAAAGATAGCACTGGTAAAGTTTTAGCTAACAAAGAAGTTATCATTTACTTCAATAACAAGGCTTATAAACGCACTACCGATGCAAAAGGAGTTGCAACCTTAAAAGTAGCTATGGCTAAAAAAGGAACCTACGGTGTTCTTGTTTCATTCCTTGGAGACAAGGATTACGATGCAAGTTACGTTACAGCCAAAGTTAAAGTAAATCCTCAAAAAGTTAAAATTAAGGTCCCTACTAAGAAAATCAAATCCAGTAAGAAGACTAAAGTTTTAACTGCTACCCTTACAAACAGCAAAGGAAAAGCAATTAAAGGCAAAAAACTTACTTTCACTGTAAATGGTAAGAAATACACTGCTAAAACAAATAGTAAAGGTATTGCTAAAGTAAAAGTCAAGTTATCTAAAAAGAAAACTTACAAAGTCACTGTCAAGTTTGCAGGTGACAATACCTACAAAAAGCTTACCAAAAAAGGAAAAGCAGTAATAAAATAGATATATTTTAAAGAATAGTTTTAAGGTACATCCTTAAACTATTCAATTTTATATTTTAGCTATTTTTTTAGAAATTTTAATTTTTATAAAAAATTTTAACCTATTTTCTAGAATATTTTCTTTAAAAAATTATTCGTTTAGCAATTTTTAATTCTATTTTAAAGACTAATTATTACTTTTTTATTAATTTAAGCAAATTAGTAATACTATTTTTCTAAATTATTACTTTTTAATGCTTTATAGCCGATTTAGTAATACCTAATTGGAAATATTTATTTATAATAATTAATTATATCTTTAATATAATAAGCGAATTTTAAATAGATAAATTTATCTTAATTTTTATTCTATTGTAGATTTTCTTATTGGATTTTTGGAGACTCTATATGAAATTTAATAAAAAAATACTTTTTGTTTTAATATTATTGGCTTTGATTCTTCCTCAAGGAGCTTTTGCTCTAAATGAGGGTAATCAAAATGTTAATAGTACTTTAACTGAGGCTAATGGGGATTTAGATCTCTATTCCTGTTCTGTTGATGATGCTATTGACAGCAATGATATGAAAAATGAAAATAATCTTTTAGATTGTCTTGGCAGTGACTGTTTGGATGATGAGTCAAACCTTAATTTAGAGGGTTCCAGTTCATATGCCCTTTCCAATTCTGATTCTCAAAATAGTGATGCTAAGGACATAAAAGGCAATTCATATTTTGTTTCTGAAAATATTGAAGACCAATTAGAAAAAGCTGATTTGAATGGCTTAGGTGAATTGAATTTGCTTAATGAGAAATGTTCTGATACAGATCATGGAAGTATTGATGACGTTTTACAATTTACTGAAAATTCCGAAGATTCATTAAAAGATGAAAATGAATTAAACGTTTTCATTATAAGTGACACTACTGGAAATAATCTTTTTGATAATGTAGCTTGTGAAATCTTAGAAGATTCCAGTTTTTCCAATGTTAAATTCAATATCAGAAGCGGTGACCAGATAAAAAGCATGGATGAAGAGGAGATATATGACTTAATGAACTCTTGTGATGCATTTATTGGCCAATGGGTTAGTTCCAATGTGGATGCGGTGTTAACAAGTTTATTAGGCAAATATCCTGATTTATCAAATAAAAAACTCTTTTTGATTTTAGAGCCCCCTAGTGGGAATGTTAATTCTGAATCAAGTTCAATTGGGCTTGTAAGGAATAACACCATAGATTATCAAAAAATCTTTTCAGGCCTTTCTAATGAAGATTTGGTAAACTATTTCAAGAATACCAAAAGAGGCACTGCTTATGACAGCGTTTATGATTACATTTCAAATAATGCCACTTCATTTGGAGAGATTTTCAATAATCTAGTTTTATATAAGGATATAAATGATAAAAGCAATTTAAAAAATGAATTGTTGTATGTTCTAAACATCTTAGGTCATGATTGTGGTTTTGAGGCTCCGAATTTCACTGGAATTCAATCTTCTGGAATATTCAGAGATAGATGGTACTCTTTGGACGAATATATTTCAACTTTTTTCAATAGTTCCAATAAACGCACTGTAGGTATTTTGGAAAGTACAATGTATATCCAATCACAGCAATTGGATGTTGTAAATGAGATTACAGAATCATTGGAGTCAATGGGCTATAATGTAATACCTATTTATGCTGCTGCAGGAAATGCAGAGCAATTAAATGTTATGGTTCAATATTGGACAAGTGCAGGATCAAACATCAGTGGCTTTTTGGAAAATCCGCTTGATTTTGAAATTTATGTTGATGCAATAGTCTCAATGGTTGCATATGGTGTTGGTGGGGAAAACTTTACCAATGCGACAACTTTCTTTGAAAATGTAAATGTTCCAGTATTTAGAGCTGTCCATTCTGACTATCTTACCAATGCCCAATGGGAATTGAGCCCTACCGGTTTAACAACTACAAAAAGTGACAAATGGTGGCACATTACAATTTCCGAATCTCAAGGAATTTTCGATGCTACTTTTGTAGGTGGAGTTGATTCCTTTATTTCAAATAAAACAGGAGCAATGCTAAAGACCTTTGTTCCAGTAGGGGAAAATATAGAATTATTGGCAAATCGTCTGGACTCATGGGTTGATTTGCAGTATACGCCAAACATTGATAAAATGATTTCAATAATCTATTATAATTACCCTCCAGGAAAACAGAATATTGGAGCAAGTTATTTGGATGCAATTACCAGTGTTTATAACATGCTTTATACATTAAATGATGCAGGATACAATTTGACAGATTTGCCTAACAATGTTTCTGAACTTGAAGATATGATGATTGCTTGTGGTATAAATGTTGCTAATTGGGCTCCCGGCGAAATAGAAAAATTAGCTAACAGATCAGGTGTCACTCTTCTTCCAGTAGAGGAATACAGGCAATGGTTTGATTCATTGGATGATATAGTGAAATTACAGGTTTCAGAAGGGCCTGTTGCTTATATCAGTGAAATCGTTAAAAAATCAGTTTCTTTGAACTATACTGATGAGGTAAATTCCATGCTTGATGACTGGTATGGTCAAATAAAATCCTTGCTTCCTGAAAACCAGACAGCAGTTGCTATAAATTGCCTTGATAAAATAGTAAATTCATTAAAGCTTTATGCAAATACTTCTAGCTACGATTATTATGAGGAATTTTTAGGATATTATGCAGAGTTTAAGGATTTAGGCATTGCAGGATTGAATGGATGGGGTGAAGCTCCAGGGAACATTATGATTGTCAATAGAGAGGGAATTGATTATTTTGTAATTCCTGGATTGACATTTGGCAATGTATTCATTGGGCCTGAACCTCAAAGAGGTTGGGAGGCAGATATAGAGAATCTTTATCACTGTACTGCTGTAGCTCCAACTCACCAATATCTTGCCGCTTATTATTATATGCAAACCAGATACTCCAATGCAATGGTCTTTGTTGGAAGACATGCAACCCATGAATGGTTGCCTGGAAAAGAGGTTCTATTGTCTTACAATGATTATGGCTCTGTAGTTGTTGGAGATGTTCCTCAAGTATACTTCTATATTACTGATGGATTGGCTGAAGCAATACAAGCTAAAAGAAGAGGTTTTGCAGTTTTAATTTCTCATTTGGATTCCCCTAAATCCTTTACACATCTATATGGTAATTTGACAGTTTTAGCAAATCTATTGGAAGAGTATGAAATCAATCACAATAGCATTAACCGTGATATGGACTTAGAGGAGAATCTATCCAATGAAATCAAGAATCTGATAATTGCAAATAACTATCATTTGACCCTTTGCATTAGCCAGGAGGATGTAATGAATGGAGATATCAACCTTTTAATTCCTACATTATATAAGTTTTTAAAGGAGACTCAGGACACCTTATATCCTTTAGGATTGCATGCAATAGGTCAAAAATGGACTGATGACGATTTGGCAAATACAGTTTCAATCATTCTCTCACATGATTTTGAAGTGAATGGTGCAAAAACCAATTTACTTGATCAGTTGTCCCAATATTACTATTCCGCAGATTATGATAGTTTATCTCCTTTGAAAAGGGAGTTTATACTGAATAAATCTGTAATAATTTGTAAAGCATTGATTTATTGGGATATTGAAACAGTCTATGACACAATGAATATCGGAACTGCCGAGTTTTCAGTGTCTTTAAACATAGCTAAAGGGTACATTGATTTATATAACCAATGTATTGGTGATGAACTGAATTCAATGATAGCTGCTTTGAATGGGGAATATATTCATATCAATATTGGTGGAGAAAGTGTCACCGTTCCTCAGGTAATCCCTACTGGGGCAAACATGTTCCAAGACCAATCTTCTGAGCTTCCTACACAGGATGCATGGAATTATGCCAAAACACTCACATTATTAACCTTAGCGGATTTAAATGACACTACCGAGAAGATAATAATGGGTATTTGGTGTGTTGAAACTGCAAGGGATGATGGGGCTTTAGTATCCACTGTTCTTTACTTATTGGGTATGGAACCTGTTTGGCATGACTCTTCAAGTGCAGGCTATGATGAGGAAGGACTTCCTACCGGTAAAAAAGTTGAGGATATGCCTAAGGTCATAGCCTTAGAAAATTTAACCCGTCCTGATGGTTGGGCTAAAAAAAGAATTGATGTCACAGTCATCACCAGCGGATTGTTTAGGGATTTGTACAGTTCACAAGCTCTTTTGATTGACAATGCATTTAGATTGGCTTTAGCTCGCTCATATAGAACTATCCTTAATGATCAAGCTCTTAAGGAAAATGAATATTGGCCTCAAATTGAAGAAGCCCTTAGATCTGTTATGAGAAGCATCAGTTATCAGGATACTTCAAATGAATCATTAGAGGACAATTATGTTGCTAAGCATTGGCTCGAAGACTGTATTTATTACTTAAGTTTAGGTTATAACTCTACAGATGCTGGAGAAAATGCAATTACCCGCATATTTGCACCTCCTAATGGAGATTACGGTGCGGGAATCTCTAAACTTGCATCAATGTCTTGGACATGGAATGAAACAGATGAGCTGTCTGAATTTTACATTGGCAGAATGGGCAATATGTATTCCAAGTATTATTGGGGAGAAACCGATCCGATAGTATTCATGAGAGCCTTATCCAATACAGACCATATTGTAGTGAGCCGTAATACAAACCAGTACGGTGTTTTGGATAATGATGACTTCTTCGATTACTGGGGAGGCCTTTCCATGACTGTAGAATACTTATCCAATAAAACACCTACAATGAATGTATTGATGTATGCCAATAAGGACAATGCATATCTTGCTTCATTTGAGAAGGTTTTCTATAATGAGTTAAATACAAGATATTTAAATCCGGAATGGATTAAAGGAATGATGAATGAAGGTTACAGCGGTTCCAGATACATGTCAAACAAATTTTTATCCAATTTATGGGGTTGGCAAGTAACCAGACCTTCTTCAGTTGCCGAATCTGTTTGGGATGATGTCTATAAAACTTATTATCAGGATAAATATGGTTTAGGTGTAAAAGAATGGTTAAAATCTGGAAATAACGCTTATTCTTTAATTTCCATGAGTGGAACTATGTTGAATTCCGCTTATGAAGGATATTGGAATGCTAACGATGCCACTATAAGGGACATTGCAAATACATGGGCTGAAGCTACAGTTGCTAATGGTGTCGCATGCTGTGACTGCAGCTGCGGTAATGTGGCTATGATGGAATGGGCAATAAAGTATGTGAATGCAGATTTGCTTGCCAAACTCTTGCCTACCTTATACAATGCAACTTTGAATCCTAAATTCTTGATGAATGCTACAGATGTTCCTTCAGATTCTTCCAATATAGATAGTCAAACTTCCAACAGCACTAAGCAATCCAATCAGACTGCTGAAACTGTCCAATCAAACAACAGTTCAAGCACTGAATCTCAAAGTTCTAATGGAAATACCAATATTCCTGGTTCCAGTTCTGGAAGTGTTGGGATTGACTATGAAGGAAAAGCTGATTCAAGCAGTGATTCAAATGCAGGAACTCCTGATGCAGTCGGTGAAGGCAAAGCTATGGAAGTTACTCAACATACAAGCACTCCTGTAGCGCCTAAAGATGTCAGCATGCCTATAGCCATTATCATTTGCATAATATGTTTGGTGATATTAATTGGATTTGGTTATTTCAGAAACAAGGATGAGGATGACTATTATGATGATATGGATGATGATTTCGAATATAAATGATCTTTAATCATTTCAATTCATTAGTTTGACTCGTCTCTTAAAAATAAAATTATTTTTTTATTTTTTTTATTTTTATATTTCCAAGTTCTAAAAACATGAAATAATGATTATTTTTCTTATATTTGATATGAGCAAAATAATGATTATTTAATAGATTTAGATAGAATTTATTGATAATTATACTATGATTGGTGAAAAAATTAAAATGATGTTTTTGTGGTGAGAATATGGATACAATTAGTTTGTTGTGGCAATTTGGAATTTTAGCTGCAGTACTTGTTTTTGGTATAAAATTAGGTTTGGCTGTTGGCTTGGCAAACTTATCAAAAAAGTATTTGGCTACTGTTTGTTTAGGTTATGGTGGCGGAGTGTTGATACTTGCTGAAATTTCCTCACATTATACAAACCAAATTACTGATTTAATTTACACTTATAATTCCCTCTTCTTTATAATCATGGCTGTTATAATGATTTTGGCAGGCATTTTCACTATAAGGGAATGGAAACAATTTGAAAGAAATACTACTGCAGCTACCTGTGCTGCAGTTATTGCGCCTTGCCCATGCTGTTTTGGATCAATTATTGTAAGTATTCTATTGGTGGCTCCGACTGTTGGGCTTGGAGCTGTTGATTTAAGTGTATATGTAGCGTTAGCATTGGTTTTAACCATTGTATTTACTTACTTTGCTTCAAATGTATTTGTTAGATATGTGGATAAGCCTTATCCAATAGTTTTAGGAAACTTCATGTTTTTCTTAGGAATTTATTTCCTATTGTCTGCATTGGTCATTCCTAATATTGCTGCCATAATGAACAAAACAATGGGTTCAATAAGCATTGTTTCAATGGATAGCCTATTAGGTTCCATTTTGGCATTGATCATTTTGATAGCTATTGGCATAGTTTTTACAAGAAAAAGAAATATTTTAAGTTGATTTAGTTATTTGGATTTCATTGCCTGATAATTTGTTATTATTTTAAGTTTAATTATTGGTTTATTTATTGTTTTTATTATTGGTGATTTTAGATGGTAACAGTGATTCCTGGAAGTGATCTTTTAACTTCCGCATTAAATGTTGTTTCTCAAAGTTTACAGATACCTGTAATAATATTTTTGCTAATATTTGCAGTATACTCTGTGATTACTGTAGGAGGCCTTATTTCTGAGTATAGTTCTCGAAAGAAAGTACCGGTTAAGTTAATCAAGGATTTAATATTTTCAATTTCCCGTACAAAGGAGATCAGTGAAATTGAAGGAATTATTAAAAATGCTCAAATTCCTAAAAATCAAAAAAGGGTTTTAGTAAATATTGCAAGGTCAGGGGAGCTAAAAAAAGATTCTAGAGAAGCATTGGCAGAAAAACTTATTGAAAACGAAGAGGATATCATTGAAAAGAATCTTCAAAAGACAGACATTATTACTAAAATCGGACCTACTCTCGGTTTGATGGGTACATTGATTCCTATGGGGCCTGGACTTGCTGCTTTAGGTAGTGGAGATGTAACAACCTTATCAAATGCTATCATTGTAGCTTTTGATACTACTGTTGTAGGTATTGGCGCTGGGGCTGTTGCATATTTCGTTTCAAAGGTCAGAAGACGATGGTATGAACAATACCTCTCAAACTTGGATGCTCTTTCAAAAGCGGTATTGGATAGATTGAATGAATGATATTTTTATTGGGGATTGATTTTATGGCACGTCATAAAAAGAGCAGGCGATTGAATAATGCTGAAGAAGAGGACCCGATGTCCGGTGCAGCTAACCTTGTAGATGCAATGCTGGTAATTGCAGTTGGCTTGCTTGTATTCCTTGTCATTTCATGGAATATGCAAAGCATTGTCTTTAATGATGACATTACTCAAGAGCAAAAGCAAAAGATGATGCAGGATATGAAGCAGGTCACTGAGTTGGATCAAGGTCAGGAATTGAATGAGACTCCAGACATCAGCAATAGCTCAGGGAAAGGCTATACTGAGATGGGTAAGGTTTATAGAGATTCATCTACGGGTAAGTTGATAATGGTTGAGGACTAATTTTCTTTTTATTTTTTAAATTTTTTTTATTTTTTATTCTATTTTTTCTCATTTTTTTTTAATTTTAATAGCTATTTTTTTATTTTTTATTCTATTTTTTCTCATTTTTTTTAATTTTAATTATTTATACTAGAAAATATAAATTATTGTTAATGGT
>JAGCBE010000547.1 GCA_017652345.1 Methanobrevibacter sp. | reverse complement strand
GCAAGATCTCCTGATTATGTTGCTACAGCAGTTAAGGTTTATAGGGAAGCAATTGACTTGTATCAGGAAGACCCAGAAAACTATCAATACAATCCTCAATGGATGGAAGAGCTGATGAAAGTCTTCAATAGAGGATATGATACAGGATTCTACTTCAATGTTCCTTATGAAATCAGTGAAAACAACCAGTCAAAATTCATTAAGAAAGACATTGGAAAGGTAGTGAACTACTACAATAAGATCAAGGTTGCAGAACTTAAAATATGGGATGACTTGGCTATTGGCGATGAGATTATGGTTCAAGGGCCAACTACAGGTTCAATCACTCATGTGATTGATTCTATGCAAATTGATGGAAAAGCTATTGAAAAGGCAGAAAAAGGTTCAAATGTGGCAATAGCAATTGATGATAAATTAAGGGAAAGCGATTATGTTTATAAGTTAATCCCTAGAGAATAATTATTATGCTTACGAAATTACTGATAATTTTAAAACTATTGGTGTAAAGATGAAAAGACAAAAGAAAATAGCTATCTATGGAAAGGGTGGTATTGGAAAAAGTACCACAGTAGCTAACATTGCAGCAGCTTATAGTGAAGATGATAAGAAGGTTATGGTAATAGGTTGTGATCCTAAATCTGACACTACAAGAACCTTGTGCGGTAAAAGGATACCTACAATTGTAAACACCTTAAAGGATAATAAGGCTCCAGAGCTTTCAGATTTGGTTTTTGAAGGATTCAATGAAATCAAGTGTGTTGAAAGCGGAGGTCCTGAACCTGGAGTGGGCTGTGCAGGACGTGGAGTTATCGTTGCAATGAAACGTTTAGAGAATCTCAATGCCTTTGATGAGGAGTTTGACGTGATTCTTTACGATGTTTTAGGTGATGTGGTCTGTGGAGGATTTTCTGTACCTCTTAGAGAGGATTATGCTGATGAGGTATTCATTGTATCCTCTGGAGAATACATGTCCTTATATGCTGCAAACAACATTTCCAAAGGAATCAAGAAGCTTAAGGGAAACCTTGGAGGAATCATCTGCAATTGCAAGGGCATTGAAAATGAAGAGGAGATTGTCAGTTCCTTTGCAGAGAAAATCGACACTCAAGTTATTGGAGTTATAGGTAGAAGCAATTTGATTCAAAGAAGTGAATTGGATGCAAAAACAGTAGTTGAATATGCTCCTGATTCAGATGAGGCAGAAGCTTATAGAAAATTAGCAAACGATATTTTCATCAATGATAATTTCTCAACTCCAGAACCAATGGAAGATGAGGATTTTGAAAATTTCTTTAAGTCATTCTTAGATTAATGACTTAGTATTACTTTTTTCATTATTTTCTTTTTTTATTTATTTATTTTTTAATCTAAAAACTATTTTTTTAATTATTTTAAGGATTTATGATTTTGCTATTTTATTAGATGTATTTATAAAATTGAATGAACTGAAATGTTTAAATCTCATTATTTTTTTGACAAAGTCATATTTTTATATGCAAATTTAAGTCGCTTTTCCTGGTTTAGGCTTTACATTTAAATAGTATTACTTATAAAAAAATTAAATGTCTTTAAAAGATATTATTAAATTTAGGTGTAAATTATGGAAATAACTGAAATTATTATGGATGCATTAGTATATCCTTTAAATAATGTAAAATCCTTAATCCTTTATGTGATTATTGGAGCAATTACTGGAATTTTAGGTGGAGCAAGCCTCTTAGCTATGACTTCACAAATAACAGGAAATAATGTAGTTGCTGCTGGTGGATTTGGATTCATTGGAACATTAGTAATGATCATTGGTGCATTATTAATTTCCGGATATGGTTTAGATATTGTAAAATATGGTATCGAAAGAAGAGATGATGGTCCAGGTATTGACATTGTAAGACAAGTTTTAAATGCAATTAAATTAATTGTTGTTACTTTTGTTTACTACATTATACCTGCAATTGTTGGATGGTTATTATTCACTCTCTTAGGTAGAGGTATTTTAACTATCATCATTGTAGCTATTTTATACATTGTCTTTGCATTTGCTCAATTCATGGCTATATGCAGATTAGCTAAATATGATAGTTTAGGAGCAGCTTTATCTGTTGGTGAAGCTATTGGTGATATATCTAAAATAGGTATGTTAAAAGTTCTTATAACTGTTATAGCAGTATTTATCATTGGATTTATCATTGCATTTGTCTGTGGATTAATTTATAATTACCATCAAATTATTGGTGGAATCTTGCTCGGTATATTTGGAGTTTACGCAACATTCTTCTATAACAGAGCAATTGGGTTATTATACTCTCAAGTATAAATAAATAACCCTTTTCTTTTTTTATTTTTTTTAATTTTTTATTTTAACTAATTTTAATTCTTATTTTTAATAAACTCTTTTTTAAAATAGCTTAAATTATGAAAGTAACATACTGTTTAATCATATCTATGAAATAAAGTGAGAAACTTAACATAGGGCATCTATATCGTCCAGACTATAAATTTAAGAAAGGATACTATGTTTACATAGGTTCAGCTATGAATTCACTTGTTGC
>JAGCBE010000072.1 GCA_017652345.1 Methanobrevibacter sp. | reverse complement strand
ATTATCAAAAATGGGCAGATGGTATACTTGAAGCCGCGAAGAAAAATGAAGATTTAAATAAAGCATTAGAAGGAGTCTCATTTAATGATACTACTTTAAAAAATATGCTTGCTGATGGAGCATCAATGGCTAAAATGTCAAAGAAAGAAGCGGAACAATATTTTACCGCGATGAATTCTTTATATTTGATGTTCCAATCTGGTGATTATGATCTTGAAGATTTATTACCTAGTATTCAACGAGTTGCAGCAGCAAGTCATTTTGAAGGTGAAATAAAAGTCGGCGATGATAAGATTCTTATTTCTCACGGATACGTACTAGAAATGAATAAAGATGGTAATTATGTATCTGCTGGTGGAAAAGAATTTAAGAATGCGAAAGATGCAAGTGCCTATTTGGCTTTAACTGAATTAGGTATAGAAGAAGATCAAATAATTGAGCAGCAAGTTGGTAAAACAGAAGCTATTACTTATTCTTCAACTATGACTTTAGGTAAAACTACTATTACAGTTCGTTCTTCTTCAGATGGATTGGAATATTTTACTCCCGATGGTAATGGCCCTTATAAGAGCGTAGATGCGCTAATTGCTGCAGAAGTTAAGAGAGTGCGAGAAAGCGGTAATTTTGATGAGGGCATGAGTGACCAAGAAATTATTAGCGAACTTGGTTATAATTATACTATTCATCCAACTATTACTGCTGATACAGATAAATTAGAATTAAGTAAAACGCAAGTTAGTAATTTAGTTGGCAAAACATTAACTGAATTGAAAGAAGAATTCGGTAAGGGCGAACATGAAGAGGAATTTGTTCTTAAATACGGCTTTACATTAACTGGTAATGAAACAGAAGCAGATTTAGATAATCTAAAAGAATTACAAGGTATTGAATCTAAAAATGTTGAATTAACTTTATCTGTCAATACTGGCGACGATGAAGAAATTGTTAATTTATTGAATACCACTCCCGCAACAAAAGAAGTTACTCTTACCGTAACTGATATTGATTACGGCGGTCTTAATAACGACCCAACTAATCCCAATCCTAATACTCCAAAAATCAATTTAAGCGACACAACTAATGGTTTAGAAAGCATTCGTTCTATTATTAACGAAATTACCGCAATTGATTGGACAAACTTCAATAATTTAAGCGACATACTAACAACTATTATTACACAAGTTGAAAAAATCGCAACCGCGGTTCAAACATTCGCAAATCAAACTTTCACTGTTGAACTTAATCAAACTGGCACAGGTACAGTTAATATTGATTCAACAACTGATACTTCTTCTATCTTTGATTTAGTGAGTTCATTAGATTCTGCCGCGCAAGCAGTTATATCTAACATACAAAAAGTTATTGATGCTTTAAGTAAGATGGAAACAACTGCAGATGGCTTAAATAAATTAGCTGATGCGCTAACGAAGATAACCGAAACTCGCGCAAAGATTACTACGATTGCTACTACTTTATCTACTTTCTCTAGTAGAATTGATAGCATTCGTCGTTCTTTGGATAGAATTCCGACGGGCACGAAGAGTTTGAGTGTTAAGTTTAATTATTCTACCTCTAAATCGAGTGCGAAAGGTAATGTGGCATTGGCAAAAGGTGCGGAACAGCCTGCATTAGCTAAGGGTATTCCTACTTTAATGGGTGAATTAGGACCTGAACTAGTTGTTAGTCGTGGGCATTATTTTGTTGTTGGTCAAGCAGGCGCAGAATTTGTTAATTTAGATAAAGACGCGATTGTGTTTAATCATAAGCAGACGAAGCGGCTATTACAAAATGGTAGTATTGGGTCGAGAGGCGTGCCATTTACAAATGAAGCGAATGCATTGTCGTTTGCGAAGGGGAATTATCCGTTATTTGGTTCTGCGGCAGTGACTCCTTCGTCTCCGTCACTAAATAAAAAACGACCTGAAGCAATTAATGATTTCGGCGATGGCGGAACTACTGAAACCTATGAACGCCCTTCAATTAGTACAAATAATATTATAAAAACAGTTAAAGAAACGATTTCTTCAGTTCGTGTCTCTCCAACTTCTCATACTATTCCTCTCTACTCCTATGCTAAAGGTAATGCCGGTCCCGCCATGGCTTCTGCTTCTGCTGCACTTGCTCAATTAAAGCAAATTCGTGCAATGTGGCAGTCAATGCTGGATGCTTCCGCGAAAGAACTCGGTTCACTTGCTGGCGGTTCTGGTGGCGGAAAGAAAGGCGGTGGCGGTGGTGGTGATGACTGGCAACAGAAAACTACTAACGCGGAAATTCAACGTTGGTATAATTTGATTCGCCAAATTGCAAAACTTGAAGAAGATATTACTTATCAAGAATCCTTACAAGCTAAATTAATGAGCGACCGAGTTGCTAATGGTAAAGCGGTTTATAAAAGTTATAAACAAGAATTAGCCCTATTACAGCAAGAAATTGGGGCTAATCAAGAGCTCGCGGCACTCCAAAAGAGCTGGTATGATGCTAAACGTGCAGATTTAGCTGCTTCTGATTATGGTAAAATCTTTACATATGATGAAAATGGCTTACAACAATATGTAGGCACCGGCGCGCCTGGTACTGGATTAGGTCTTGATATTCTTGAGAACCTAACACGCCAAGATGTATATGGACAAGCTATTGGTAATGCCGCAACTGCGGAAGCGCAATTAGCTTATTTACGTTCTGTTGGCTTCAATACTGAGAATTTGCGTTATAATGAAGATGGTACCTTAATTAAGTTTGAAGAACTTGAAGGCGAAGAATTAGATAATGCTTATGTGCAGATGATGGAGAATTTCTGGTCTAATCTTGATGGTTGGCGTGATGAACTTGATAGTATTTATGATAGTTATCATGAGCAACTTGAAAAGGTATTATCTAATCAAGATAAGCAAAATGAGATTTTCCAAAAAATTGTAGACAATCAATTATCTGTTGAAAATGATGTACTTGAAGCTCTTGAAGCGCGTGAACAGAAACGTATTGATGATGCACAAGATGAACGTGATGCGCTTTCTGAATCCGCGGATAAATTTTTAAAGGGTTTAACTGACCAACTCAGCAAAGAACGCGAAATGTATCAACGTAATAGCGACCAAGACGATTTGAATAAATTGCGGCGTCAACTTGCTATATTACAACGTTCTGGTGGTGCAGCATCTCAAATTCGTAGTCTTCAAGACCAAATTAATTCTAAAACACAAGATGCCTACTTTACTGCGCAACAAGATCAAATTGACGCTATTAAAGAAGCTTCTGATGCTCAATTAGAACGTTTAGATACCCAAATTGATTTAATGACCGAAACCCTTGAATATCAAAAGGAAAATGGCTTATTATGGGCTGAAGTGTATGAAGTAATGGCGCGCACGCCCGCGGAAATTCAAGATTTTATTATAAATAATACACCAGATTTCCAAAGTAATTCCGCTCTTCAAGTTGCTGAAGATGTGCGTGATTTGAAATTACGTATTGAGCAATGGACTGAGTATCGTGATGATGTAAATAGTGGCAATAACCCAATGACTACTTATTCTAATACTTGGGATACCTTCTATAATTCTCAAAAGAATTTATTTGGCAATATTGATTCTGCTACTCTTAAAAAAGCCAAAAATAAATATGAATCTACATTAGCTGAAACAGGTGATCCCAATGAGGCTGCGCAAGCTGCGGATAAGATATTAAATCAATACCGTAAAGTTAATGCTTCTGCTATTTCTAATATGTCTAGCGCAGGAAGTCCAAGTGCAGGATTGTATAATGGTAGTGGAGTTAATAGCGGCGTAGGTGGAGCTGCTTCTGTTAATGAGAAAGTAAGCACTATTGAAGGTATGCTTAGGAAGGGTGATAAAGGAGACGATGTAAGAAAATTACAAGCCGCCCTGAATAAATTAGGTTATACTGATGGTAGTGGTAATACTTTAGCTGAGGATGGAATATTTGGTTCTAACACAAAAGCTGCTTTAGAGAAATTTCAAAGTGCTATGGGAATTGCTGCTGATGGTATCTTAGGTCCTGATACTAAAGGCAAATTTGCGCTTAAAGGATATAGTCGTGGTGGCATTGCTGATTATACTGGTTTGGCGATGTTACATGGAACACCAGAAAATCCCGAAGGTATTTTAAATGCTAATCAAATGAAGATGTGGAAGCAAGATATGGATATGCGTGAACAATTATTACCGACCTTGCTTGCCACATATAATAATATGTTGCAGAACAATTCTAATCGTAACTTTGGAACTACTGAAAATACTGGTACTGTTATAGAACATATTGATTTAAATCTAAATGTGCAAGAATTGAGTAATGATTATGATGCTCGTCGTGCCGCAGATACTATTATGGAACGTTTAATGGATGT
>JAGCBE010000071.1 GCA_017652345.1 Methanobrevibacter sp. | reverse complement strand
CCTAAATTGATGATTTTACCGTATTTCTGTTCAACCATAAATTTTCCAACAGCTCTTGAAGCATAGTAAACACCACTTAAATCGATTTTCAAGTGTTTATCCCATTCTTCGATTGTCTGTTCAAGAGCAGGTTTCATATGTCCTACACCAGCACTGTTTACCAAAATGTCAATTCTTCCGAATTTGTCTATAACCTTTTGTACGGATTCCTCAACATTTTCGTAGTCAGTTACATCAGTTACTGCATACATGACTTCTACACCGAATTCGTCTGCTATCTCTTCTGCAACTGCTTTCAATTTGTCTTCACGTCTTGCAAACAATGCAAGTTTAACCCCTTGGCTTGCAAATGCTTTTGCAATTTGCACACCTAAACCTGAAGATCCACCAGTTATTACTGCTATTCTATCCTTTATATCGAAATAGTTTTTCATGTTTTCACCTTCCAACTATTTAAATAGTCTGTAATGAAAAGTATATTGAACATTCCATATAAAATTATACTTAAAATTGTTAAGTATTCAAAAAAAGAATTTATTACTGAAAATTATTTAATAATATATACATATAATTGAATAATATTCAATCAATTAACAAATTTTATATATTCCATAAAATATATCATTAATCACAATTTAATAAAATGAATTTTAAAAAGGAAGTGTTATTATGAAAGGATTTGGTATGATAAAAGTTGATGAATCCGGTTGGTTAGAAGTTGATGAACCTGTAGCAGGACCTTTAGACGCTATTTGTAAACCTATTGCAGTAGCTCCTTGTTCTTCTGACACTCACTTCTTACATGGAGGATCAGGACCAGCAGAAAACAGAATCTTAGGACATGAAGCGGTTGCAGAAGTTGTTGAAGTTGGAGAATTGGTAAAAAAATTCAAACCTGGTGACAAGGTTATTGTTCCATGTACCACTCCTGATTGGTCTGAAAAAGGAGTGCAAGTAAAAGGAGGAAATAACGCTCACGATATCGACACAATGGCCAGTTTTAAATTCTTATCAATTAAGGACGGAGTATTTGCAGAAAAGTTCTCTGTCAACTATGCTGATGCAAACTTAGTATTGCTTCCAGATGATGTTGATGTTGCAGATGCTTTAATGATTACCGACATGATGTCCACTGGTTTCTACGGAGTTGAAATGGCAAACGTTAACTTTGGTGACACTGTAGTTGTATTCGGTATTGGCCCTGTAGGCTTAATGGCAGTTGCTGGTGCAAAATTAAGAGGTGCAGGTAAGATATATGCAACTGGAAGCCGTCCAAACTGTGCTGAACTTGCATTGGAATATGGAGCAAGTGAAATCATCAGCTATAAAAATGGAAACACTGTAGAACAGATTCTAGAAAAGAATGGAGAAAAAGTAGACTGTGTAATCATTGCAGGTGGTAACTCAAGCACTTTCAATGAAGCGCTTCAATTGGTAAAAAGTAATGGATACATAGGAACCATCAATTTCTATGACATTACAGACACATTTACAGTGCCAACATTCTTAACTGGTCTCGGAATGGCAGATATCAATATCAGAGGAGGTTTCTGTCCTGGTGGAGCTGTAAGAGCTGAAAAACTATTGAAATTGATTCAAAACGATAGAATCCACCCAGGAAAAACATTCAATTATGAATTCCATGGATTTGAAAAAATAGAAGAAGCATTTAAACTCATGGATGAAAAGCCAAAAGACTTGATTAAACCTATCATCTACACAGATGATATATAGATTAATCTTTAATCTTTTCTTTTTTTATTTCTTATTTTTTATTTTTTTATAATTATTTTATTTTTATTTAACTACTATTTTCTTATTTTAAATTAAAATTATATTTTCTTAAAAATCCAATTGTTCTGCAATGCACATTTTACAGACTGCATTAGGAGAATCAGCATTTGCATCCTTTACAGGACAATAATACTTTCCATCTATTTCCTCTACATACAATGAACCTGGAAATGGAGTCCCTACAGGATGTATTGGCTCTTCAAGAATAAAAGTAGTGTATAGTGATATGATAGCATAAACCAAAGGAAATTTTGTTTTATGACTTATTGATTCAGCATCCTCATAGGACTGCAATGTTGCCACTGCATCTATAAACTCATCCTTATCGATTTTATGAGTATAGTGATTGTCATTGCTCCTTACTTCCTTTAAGCGAGCTAAAAAGTATTTGGCATAAACTCCATGAGCTTTCTCTTTATAGCTGTCTTGAACATATTTGCTCTCTTCAATCAGTTCTGCATTGATCTTCATCAAGTCAAATACAGAGACAGTTCCAGCATAATCCTTCAGGACCTGTAAAAGAGCATCATTGGATATGCTATCCTCTCCAATGACAACATTTGAAAACTCCTTATACATTTCCTCGTTTATAGTCATGAAATCACTGCCATTAATTTTTAAATATTAATACAAATTTATTTAAAAAATAAAAAAAATGAAAAAATTAAAAAATTAAAAATTTTAAAAAAAATAAAAAATAAGTTAAACTACTTATTCAAAATAAATAGGTTCTGGAGGATTGTTCAAATCAACAATCTTCTTGTCTTCAAGATTCTCAGGCCCATATGGAGTGTGGGTTGACAAGTATACAGTT
>JAGCBE010000546.1 GCA_017652345.1 Methanobrevibacter sp. | reverse complement strand
ATCCATTATAGATTTTATGGTAAGACGAATTGAAAAAGGATTCTTTGAATCTCATTGGTAAATTAATTATTGATTAAAGTATAATTATTGATTAATTGTATTGATAATGAATTATTGATGTATTGATAATGAATTATTGATTATTTAATGATCATTAGTTAATCAGAACTTTATAGTCAATATTAGGTTTAGTCCGTTTAGCAATAGAAAAACTGGGATTGCATACTTGAATTGCATATTTAATTATCTGAAATTTAAGGAATAGTTAAATTTTATTTATAATATTAATTTAAATTATTCTTTATAACCTATGAGGTGTTATTTTGGATAGTGTAATTGAAGATGTTCGTGTTAGAAAGATATTAGACAGCAGGGGAAATCCTACTGTTGAAGTGGACATAATTACCTGGAACGGATTTGGAAGAGCTGCTGCACCTAGTGGTGCAAGCACTGGTTCTAGAGAAGTCGTTTCTTTCCCAGAAGGTGGAGTGAGTCAAGTAATCACTGAGGTTGAAGATTTAATCTCCTCCGAACTTATTGGTATGGCTGCTGAAGATATCGAAGACATTGATGAGATCCTTAAGGAAATTGATGGAACCGATAACTTGTCTGCAATTGGTGGAAATACCACTGTAGCTGTTTCAATGGCTGCAGCTAAAGCAGCGGCAATGAGTTACAATTTGCCTCTTTACAATTTCTTGGGAGGCAATTTCATTAAGGAAATTCCTTATCCATTAGGAAACATGATGAATGGTGGGGCTCATGCAGGTCCTAACGCACCTGATATTCAAGAGTTCCTGGTTGTTCCTGTTGGAGCAAGCGACATTACAGAAGCGGTTTTTGCTAATGTTGAAGTTCATAAGAGATTAAAGGAACTCATAAGCAAGAAAGACCCTAGCTTTACTGGTGGAAAAGGTGATGAGGGAGGATGGATTCCAAACATCACAAACGATCAAGCATTAGAGATTCAGGCTCAAGCTTGTGAAGAGGTTGGTGATGAGCTTGGCTTTATCATAAAGCCTGGTTTGGATATGGCCTCATCTGAATTCTGGAATGAAGAAGAAGGCAAGTATGTCTATGGTCAAGATGGTCTTAAAAGAGAGAGCGGAGACCAGGTTGACTATGTAAAAGACTTGATTGAAACTTATCATATGTTCTATGTTGAAGATCCTTTTGATGAGAAGGATTTTGAAGGATTTGCAGAACTCACTGCAAAAGTGGGCAATAAATGCCGCATTTGCGGGGATGATTTATTCGTAACCAATAGCGAATTGTTGGCTAAAGGAATTGAAATGAATGCTGCAAATGCAATCATAATCAAGCCAAATCAAATTGGTACTTTAACAGATACTTATGCAACTGTAAGATTAGCTAAAGAGAATGGCGTAATGCCTGTCGTTTCCCACAGATCCGGTGAAACCTGTGATGAAACCATTGCTCACTTGGCAATTGCATTCGGTGCTCCAATGATTAAGACCGGTGCAATAGGCGGAGAAAGAATAGCTAAATTGAATGAACTTATTAGAATTGAAGAAGAGATGTCAAATCCAAGAATGGCAGATTTATATTAATTCAATAAGTTTTAATTTAAGAAATTATGATTATTGTAAATTATGAATTTACTTTAATAAGCGGTTAAACGGTTAAATTTATTAACTATTAAATCAAATCTTTTTAATAGTAAATTAAATTTATTTAAAAGATTTTTAAGGTAATTAATAGACTTTAATAAAATGATTGTAGTGTTTTATCAAGTTTATTAATTAAATTATTAATTAATAAAAATTTTAGAAGAAAATGGTGTAAAAATGTCAACTGTTATTATTGATGCAAGCAAATGTGAAAATGCAGAATGTGGTGAATGTGTAGATATGTGTCCTATGGAAATCTTTTCCTTAGACGGAGACAAAGTTGTAACTGATCATGAAGACGAATGTACTTTATGTGAAGTATGTGTCGACATGTGTCCTAACGACTGCATTACTATCAAAGATGAATAAATTTGTTGATTTCAAGACAAGAATTCATTTATAGTCCTTTGGATTTAATTGAATTCTTTTCTTATTTTTTAATTATTTTTTAATAATTTAATTAAATTTCAAACAAAGATTAGATTTTATATTATATGGTGATAAAGTGTCAGATTTATTAATCCCTTTAGAAAAGTATTTGGCTGCTGGGTTACACATTGGTACCCAACAAAAGACTAGTGACATGGAAAAATACATTTTCCGTGTAAGATCCGATGGTTTATATGTCTTAGACGTTCGTAAAACTGATGAAAGAATCAGAGCTGTTGCTAAATTCTTAGCAAAATACGACCCAGATGACATTTTAGTAGTAGCT
>JAGCBE010000545.1 GCA_017652345.1 Methanobrevibacter sp. | reverse complement strand
TATATTTCCCTGTTGTTTATTGGGACAACAGCACCCAAAATATTAGGCTTAAAGCCTTGGTGATGGGACTTAACGGCGCCCATCATGCCCGCAGAAAAGAATTTGGATATTAGAAACTGTCACCTTTTCTAATACGAGCAAGATAAGTTCTTAACATATCTTTTGCTATTTCACCCACAACTGGGTCTGCAAGAACTCTTAATATGTATTCCTCAACATCAACATCAAGATATAAACAATCTTCTTCAGCGTCAAAATTGTGAATTTCACATTCTTTTATATGCTCGTATAATTCATCTACATGAAGGACTACCTCACTTTCATTGTAAGTATCATACTTCTTATAGAAGAAATTTATATAAATATCTACGCATTTGTAGTTGATTTTTTGTAAATCTTTAACCTTCATTATCACTCATTCCTTTCTTACTAATCATAACCATTGTGGTGAGGTCACCATTAATAGTTTCTACTTCATATCCTAAATCATTAAGCTTATCCATTAATTTAGTTGATTCTCTTAATAAAAGATATTTAGCATATGTAAATTCATTTTCATGTAAAAGGTCAAGTGCTTTTAGTTCGTTTTGTATGGAGCGTAATGCAGCGTAACAATCCATTACTCTATCATTCATCAATAACCACCCTTTCATTTATGTAATGACGTCCAGTGATTTTATAAAATTCTGAATCAAGTAATTCTATTTTTTCCACACAGTCGGAAACTACATCTTCTAATGATTTAATTTCTCTTTTTAATAACTGTCTTGAGAGTGTAACTCCATTTGTTTTACTTAAAATAAGATCCTCTTCATAATAGAAGTTTAGTAATTTAGTAGCTTTAGATAATAATTCTGTATGCTCTGTAATGAAGTTATATATTTTATCAATTGATTTAATATCCATAATTCTTTCCTTTCTCGCAGCGTAAGTGGTGATATCACCATTTTCGCAGCGTAAACAAAAATAAATTCAAACCCGCAGCGTAAGACTTTAGTTTAACGCTTTAATGTGTTAAAATGTGTTCTTGTGAACTCTAAATAAGTTCATTTGAACTCTTTTCACGTTCTTGTGAACGACTTCAGCACTTTAGTGTGCTGAAATCAGTTCACTTGAACTTGTTTGAACATTTAATCAGAGTAATACTGATTTAGTAAATTGTCTAAACGAATTAAATCATTTTTGATTTGTCGTTTTGACTTATTTACTTTTTGTTTCCGTCGCTTGCATACTTCAATAGAGTGGTAAAGTGTGAAACAATACCAAACTATTGAAAGTATCAAGGTTAGTGAAGCTAATATCATTATTTAGCTATTACGAGTTTAGGTTCTTTATTTGCCTGAATTATTATTCTATAATTCATACCGTCAATTGTTACTATGTCATTAGCTTTCAGTTCAATTGGCTTTTTCTCTGTCTCTGTCTTTGCTTTATCTTTGGTGATATCACCATTTTTCACAACACCGTTAATAATATCAATAATCTCGTTCCAGTGGTCGATACCGTCCTTATTTAACCACTTTGCGAATTCTCTCATACGTGTCACTGGGGTTTTTGGTGATACCTCATATTCTGTAAATAGCTTTTCAACACTTGTTACTTGCTTGCTTGCGAATGGTGATAACTGCGATACTGAATAATCAGTGAAGTGATAACCGCCTTTTAATTCCCTATCATTAGAATAATAGTTATCCCAGATTGTTACCATTTTACTTGCATTTGAATTGTCGATGTTGAATATTTCGCACATTTTCTTGAATGTAAGTTTCTGTTCTTCTTTCAATTCATGTGCTACAATTGAAAGTATCTCACACTTCTTGATATTATATTTTGTATCGAATACATCAAGCTGTGCATATGCTGAAACTGCTTTAAGTGCTGTTTCATTTGTTGTAAGTGTTGCACACTCTTCAATTCTTGCTGTTGCAACTGCTGTCAGTGCTGTATTAGCGATAACTGACATTAATGTGTTTTTGTTCTCTTTCATAATAAAAACCTCTTTTCTGCGTTTCCGCTGTCTGTGTGGTGATATCACCACATTTGATAATGAATGATTTATAATAAGTGGTGATGTCACCACTATTATACAGAGAGTATAAAATTGACAGAAATATACAAATAGTATAAACAGTTCCCTACTCCACGATTACGCTACCCACACAGGGTATAGGCGCAGACGGCGTGGACTACAGGCTGTATGTATTTAGTTGTAAAGTTTCTGTTGTGTGTTTTAACGTCTTTCACCTGACATGATTATTATACCATTTGTCAAGCCCCTTTGTCAATGATGTTTACAGATTGTTCATAAAGTTTCTACCTATTGCATAAATTAAGTATCACCATTTTGTCACCATTTCACATATAAAATTAATATAAGGTA
>JAGCBE010000544.1 GCA_017652345.1 Methanobrevibacter sp. | reverse complement strand
TCATCATCTTCATCATCGTCATCATCATAATAGTAGCTTGTTTCTTTTTGTTCTACAATATCAAAATCGTCGCAAGCACTACAACATCCATTTGGATAATATAAAGATACAGGAATTGTTATTTCGTCATCTGTAACAAGTACATCGTCATCATCGTTATATGTAGCAACCAAACCATTTCGCAACACATATTCGACATCATTGTCTAGCGGAAATTCAATTTGTTGCCCCAACAACTTTAATTTTGTTCCTAAAACATCGTGAATAAAATTTCTTTTGTCATTTTCTTCTTGTAAATCATAATATTCTTTCACATCATATGCTTGTTCGTCTGTAGTTGTCGGTGCCGTCCAAGTCTTTTCAGTCCAACCGACAACTTTGTATACCTTTTCGTTATATTTAACCCTATCTCCAACCCTAAATCTCATTTAATTGTCCTCCTTAAAACGATCTGTTTAATTCTTCTAAAATTTTATTCGCGGTTTCTACATCTTGACAAGTTTTATAGTTCGCAGTTGGTGCACCGCCGTCAGAATAAACTCTTTTAATTGCGCTTGCTATATCTGTGTCTGAGATTTTTAATTTCCTTAAAGATTCAACTTTGAATTGAATTTCTTTAATAGCATTCTCTAGTTTTGTATCTTTTGATTGTGGTTTTAATTTTGATTTATCTTTCATAGCGTCGCTATCCAGATCTAAATTATTGTCGCTAATGTTTAGTGCTTCCATATATAAATAACGCTTTGCATATGTTCTAACTCCACCGCATTTTTTGCATTTCGTTTGCGCCCTTTATATCAATGTTTTTGATTGGCATTTTATAAACCACATCTTCGTCTTTCTTTAGAATATCTTGCAATTTCAAAACGGCTACTTCTCTATAATCTTTCTTTGTTGTTATACTTGTATTTTCTCCTAATGTTTCTAATGTTTCTGTTTCATATTGTTCAAAATCGGTATAAAACCAAGGAAAAATCTTATATTTTAGGAATAAAGGATTTACCTTTTGATTAATTTCCTCTGGTTTGAAATACTCATAGTTTTGGAAAGTATTTTTACCATTTTTAGATATTCTTATTTCATTCATCACTAATAGTATTCTCTCTTTTAGAGATACTTCATTAAGATCAATTTTAACAGACTCTTCACTTTCTATAATTTCATTCTCAATATTTTCGTCTGTCTTTTTTGCCATCCTATTCACCACCTTTCACTTCGGTAATATAAGTTGACAATAAATCCGCAACGTGAAGGTATACGGCAAGAGGATATTTGTTATATGCCGCCGAAACGTAACTATAATTTTTATCAGGCTCTCCCAAGCCCATATGCCACCTAATTGCATACAATTCTTCTTTTGTCAGCTTAATAAATTCAGAAATCATTATCACGGACTTTTCTCCGTGACCTAATGGCATTAAATCGTTCACAGAATAATATGGTTCTTGAACCCAAACACCATTTTCGTCTTTCTTGTTTCTCATCTCTACGGTATAAAAATAGGTCTTGCAAATATCGTGTAATAGTCCACAAATAATTAGTGTGTCACTATCATAATTACAGCCCTCGTTGTTTGTAAGCGCAACTAATTTTTCATACACATTCAAGCTGTGTTGAGCCAAACCACCCTCAAAATTGCAATGGTATTTTGTGCTCGCAGGAGCGGTAAAGAAGTCACTACTTTCTAAAAAAGCAATTAAATTTTCCATACCGTCTCTTTTCACACTTTTTAAAAGTTCAATGATTTTCTCTTTAATTTCCATAAAACCTCCATTCGTGTTTTAGAATTTTACACCAGAGCTTATTACCTGTTCTCTTCTCTTTTCATCAACTTTTTGCACATAGTGTAGTGTCATTTGTATTGATTCGTGCCCTAATGTTTCTTGAATACTTTTAATGTCCGAACCATTCATATACTGAATTGTGGCAAAACTATCTCTAAGCCTATGAGCAGATATATGCTTGTCGATTTGTGCTCTTTCAGTAATCTTTTTTAGGTCTCGATTGATATTTGTATGAGAAAGTTTATTCCCGTTTCTGTTAACAAATAAATACTCGCTTCTACTTCTTCTCTCTTTTGAAATATATTCGTCAATGGCGGTTTTAACAGAAGGATGTAACGGTATTCTCCTAAACTTATTTCCTTTTGCGTTATTTACATAAATCCATTCTTTGTCAATATCTGTAAGTTTAAGATTAGAAAGTTCGCTCGCTCTCATACCTGTATTCACAAACATTATAAACATAGCCTTTTTTCTTAAAGGATTTGCCGTTTCTAAATCACAGGAACGCGCCACCCTTAAAGATTCCTGCATATTAAGGTATGCCATGTCTTTTACTTCTGCTTTTGGCAACTTGAATCCTTTGGTAATATCATTTTCTATAAAGTTTCTCTCGTACAAAAACCTGAAATATGATAAAATCGCAGCCATATAAACTCTTTTTGTGTTTGTCTTTAGTCCTATAAACTCCTTTTCATAATAGTCAAGCAAATCGAAGTATGTGATGTCTTTAATATCCTTTTGACATTTTTTCAAAAACTTTTCGATGCTACTATTATAATCGGTGGCAGTTTTTTCGCTACCCTTAATTTTGATTTGCGTTATAAACGCATCTAAATAATTTTCCATAACTAACCCCTTTCTTATGATACTTGTATTATATCATAATTTGTAAGAAAAGTCAAGTTATTTTAAAAAATTATTTCTATTTTGGTAAATTTTTTTTATCAAAGGGATTAATATTCTTACCAACCGTTTCGAGTTTAATAAAATCTAACAAAACATTCATTTTGTCCTCTTTTACATAGATTAAATATTCTCCATCCGTTTTGATAAGTTTTTCAAAAACTCCCTTTTTAACCAAATCTCTAGTGTGATATTTTTTTTTCAGGGTTTCAACGATTTCTTTTGCAAATGGCAAATCCCATATATTAAATATTACTATATCGCTATCATAACATTCTACTCTTCCCTTTTTATTCTTAAAGGGAATATAAAAATCTTCAAAAGATTCTTCCAGATTTCCAAATTCATCCCTAATCCAATCGTTGGTTAATCTGTCATACTCTGCTAAAACCCTATATACGCCCACATATTTTGTAACAAACCCAGACACTATTTATCCCCCTTGCTTTTCAAAGGAACGACATTGTCTTTTTCTCGTTGCGCTTTTTGTACGGCTTTTGCTTGATTAAGTTGAAGCGTATAAGTTAATGCGTTACTTAAAGCACTCAAAGCAATATTGTACTCTTCTACTGTTGCAAAACTCGTGCCTTCTCCGAAGCATTTTTCTCCGTTTCCCTGAAATAGCTTTAAAATTTTTTGATGTTCTTTTTTGAACTGTTGTAGTGTTTCATCAAGCATTAATTCCAACTCTTTTTTTTCTTCCAACTTCTATACCTCCTTTTTATTAAAATTTGATAGGCACAAGAAGCCTAAAGACCAACCTATCTTATTCTTTTGCTAGGCTCTGTTACTAATCTTTCTACCATATGGATTACGCATCGATTAGCCCTATGCTTAAAGTTTGATACACATAGATTTTAGCGCCGTAGAACTATCATAGCTCCACATTAAGTGCAAACTCACTTTCCTAGCCAATATTACACATATGACCGCCGTTTGGCAAAACTAAACATCCCATTGAGCCAACGCGCTTGCAAAAACGTCTTTGTTTTCTATAACCAATCCCATTGACTCACACTCCGACATTATACCGTGAAGATAACTGGTAAACTCTGCCCTATTATAATTGGAACTTCCAATAAAAACCTGAATTTGTGTTCCAGGTTGCCCGTTAATGTTAACGTCTCCCAATATTCTTCCGTGTTCAAGAAGATCTAAAATTCTTTCCGCTTCGTGCCTTTTAACAATCAAATATGTAGCAACGCCATATCTCTGTAACATTAAATCATATACTTCATCGCGTGAAGATTTTACTGCTTTTGCGATTCTGTCTATCAAAACCCAAGAAAGAGCGTTTGCATCCAGTCCTCGTTTTTTAGATTGTTTTTGTATAACCACTTCATAATCCTCAAATTTACCGCTCAAAGCGTCATCTATTTGAACTGTAATGTTGTTATCACTAGCACCAACAATTTTTCCTTTAATCTTCTTGCTCATTATCTAAAAAGCCCTCCTCTATTTCGTCCTCAAAATAGCCAATATCAGGCATAGCAAGTTTTGCAGCGTCTTTTCCCCACGGTGTTTCAACGCCCATTTTTACATTTTTTTCTTCCAAACTATCAAGAGCCAAAGTCATAAAGTAATTATCCGTGAGAGCCTTTTGTTGTACCCTATCGCTCGAAAACGACAAGATATTGTTTTCAAGGATATAGTCTCTCATATGTTTAATTACTTCTCGTAAAAATATGTTGTCTTGTACCACTTTTACAACCTCGATAACAGCCCTCCTACCAGATGGTATTTTCATTTAATCACCTCTCTTTGATAATTCGTATTATATCATATTTATCATAATTTGTCAAGACTTTTCAAACAATCTTCAAACATTTTTATTGCACGAAGAGGATCAATTTGACAATTAATTGTTGTGTCTCTTCCCAAATATTTATACCAAGAAATTTCTACTTCATTCCATTTGAAATTATACGGCTGGGATTCTTCTTCGTCCCAACTATATGCACAAACCTCAAATGTGTCATTCTTAAATTTTTCTCCTGTATTTCCAAAAGGATCAATCTCTTCTTGGTTTTGATTCCAAAGTTTAATTTTTAGTTTATTTCCTATGCTTTCCAAAAAAGAGATAACATACTCGGGACACTCATAAGTTTGATTTACATTTGTATTAAACATTATATTACCAAGTTCTAGCGACATTATTTTTTACCTCCTATTAAATTAAGAGCCAAATCAATATTCTCTGAAACGCTTTTTTCGTTATCATAACGATATGCTCTGTCGTCTATATATAAAACACCAACCGCTTTTTCGTTTGTCACTCCCACAGTATCGCGATTATTCCAATACATATTCTCTCCCATATCTTTTTTGAAAACTTCAAAACAGAGAGGATTGTTAGGATCTTTATTCATAAATTCTACAATTTGCTCTGCTGGTCTATTTGAAGAAACGACGATATAATAATCTCTCATAAGTTCTTTCATATGCCACAATAATTCATAGTTTATTTCCCCATAAATACTCCCATCTCTCCACCCATTAAATCCCTGATGTATTACACCATCAAAATCAAAAACAATGGTTTTATTCATTTCTCCTCCTTATTCAAATATACCTTTCCTTAAAATAGTATCTGTCACATTTTTGCTATAAAAATCTAACGCCAATATATGCCTACAAAACTTACACAATGTATCGTTGTCATATGGATAAACTTTACGACCACACCTATCACAAGAAACTTTGTCTTGAAAAGAGTTCGCCAATTTCTTATAATATCTTTCTCTTTTATTGCCCTGCGAAACCAAACCTTTATCCTTGAGTGTATTTTGTGCCGACTTTAACTCTTTTCTTGTACTCGTATAAATTTTATCTTTCCAAAATGGAGATTGATAAGGTTTTCTTTTTTCAAAATCTCTATTTTCGGTTAAATCTACATTATCTTTCAAGTTTTAACCACCTCTTTAACGAATGCCAAATATTAACATTCTTAGGTTTTGTGTTAAACTCTACGACATTCCTTGTGTGTTCAATTTCTTTAAAATCTTCGCGTAATGTTTCATCAAGTTGTTGCAATATTTCTTCTTTGTTCATTGGCAATTCTACTGTGTGAATTTTATCTCTGCCTGCTTTTTGTAAAAATCTATCTAGTGTTAAGTCACAATATTCATCTTCCCAATCTCCTAAATAATAAAATCTATCATTTATGTTGTTACCAAAATTTGTGTTAGGAAGCGCACGTTGAAATGTACCGAATAAAATAGGATCTTTCCTGCGTCTTTCTTCCTTAACCTTTCTTTCCACTTCCCCTGTATAATCTGTAAATACAATGTAGAGTTTATCGAATATATCTTTTGTATTAGCAATTACCTCAACGATTTCGTCAGGAATATCGCGAGGGTAATTCTCTAATTCAATAATTTTCACGACATTTGATGCGATATTATCTATATAGTTTTCAATGTCATCACGGTAAACGTATCTTGTAATCCCCATCTCAACTAATTTCTTTTCCTTTTCCACGCAATCAATTAAAAACCTAATCTTGTTTAATATTTTAATTTGACCTGTTGTTACATATTTTCCAACCAAAGCCAAACAGCCGTTATAAAATTCGTCTAGTTCTGACTCGCTTATTTCTTTTACCTTTGTTTTTAGTTGTTCAAAATATTCCTGAGGGTCTAGTTCTGTTTCTTGATCTTGAAATTCGTACTCATCATATAATCCATCGTGCATATTATTTGTCCTCCCATTCTGGATATTCTTCTGGTTGACCATTTTGTTGCCTAATCTTACTTAACTTTTTTAACCCATCATAAAATTGTTCCATAGTCTTGTAGAATTTACACTCCCCTTTTTTACACATCATTGATGTTAGTACGGAGCAGCTTGGTTTTACGTTTTTAGTACAGTATGCAAAACAATCAGTTTCTTCTAGTCCAAAATCTTCTCTCATAATAATACCCTCCTTAAAAATTTGTTTTTAGCAAATCTTTCCTTTTTATTTTTACAATAATACGATTACCCATATGATCATAGATTCTTTCTATTGGCACACACACAACTCCCTCTAAGTTGTCCTCTGGGTGTGACAAGGATTTTTCGTGCTCTTGCACAAACTCGATGGCTTCGTCTAAATTGAAAAACATTATAAAAGGCACACATTGAATACCTATCTGTTCTAAAATGTTTTGTGTTACGGTTCTATCAAGATATATGTCGTTTACCATAATATCATAGCCAATCAAACTTGTATCACAAGAATATGATCCATTTTGAATTTTTCCACCATACGCCTCGCAAAAAACATATACGTCTTTATCTCCAAATTTTTGTTCAAAAATAACTTCCATATCATAATTGAATTTGTTAGTAAGAATTTCCATAACTGCCTTTGGTATCTCTGCGTTGTCTGTTCTTCCTCCAAACTCAAAAGATTTTCCGTCCCAATGCACCCTAATATTCGTTCCATCTATTTTTTCAGAACCAAGCCACGCAACATCTCGCAAATATTTTACTATTGGATTATTAATCTCTGGAATAAATCTTTTTTGTTTTTCGTCAAACTTAAATAGTGTTTCTATCTTTTGATATTCTTTCATTTTCTAGATTCTCCTTTTCTAATAAAATTATTTAATGTAGGTTTGTTATGACTAATTCTCCATTTATCTGTATTCCATTCTTTCTTTTCTGCGTATTTGTCATTCAAAACGTCTTGAAACCCAAAACAATTTACAACAAATTTATCTGTTTGTTTAGGAACAGAACCAATACATTTGTATAACGTATCGGAAATAAGTTGAGCTATTCTTCTTTCTTTAACTAACTCATATGTTTTCTTCCCATACTCAATCATAAAATCATCTGAAGGGCAAGATTTATAACTTTCTAATTGGTGATTTTGAAGTATTTTTTCTTTCTCGATTTCATTAAATCTATTGCTATATTTATTATAATACACCATTAACTTCCCTACAACCGATTCTAATTCTTTAGCATAGCCTCGTATCGCTCCAACGTCTTTAATATATTCGTCTGTTTCTAACGCCCAATCAAAGGTTATCTCGTCTTGTTTAGCTACCACAGGACTAACATTGTCTTGCTGAATAATAGTTTTTTCTTCTGGTTGTACTATTGGTGTTTTATAGGCGTATTTTTCTTTAGCCATTTTAGTCGCCTCTTCATCTGTATAACCGCTATTTAACAATTTTGTTTTGTAATAATATCTTCGCGTATATAAAGATTGTTGTTTTTTAGCACAAGCAGGAGAACAAAATGCTGCATTTTTTCTTCCTTTAAAACTCTTTCCACAGACTTTACAAATAGACATATCCTACACCCCCGTACTTCCAAATCCGCCAACTCTTTCTGCATTAGCGTCATCGTCGTCTGTTAAAAGGAATTTTTCAAATATTCCCTGTCCTATTTTATCGCCTTTATGAATTATAATTGTTTCACTTGATATATTACAAAAAGCAAACATAATCTCGCCGTCGTTATTTTCGTTGTTATAATAATCGCTATCAACAACACCAACACCATTAGCCAAAATTAAACCCTTCTTTGTATTTGAGCTTCTATTATATAATTTTAGCACTTCGTCGGCTCCAAATTTTGCCTTTACTCCTGTTTTTACTAGCACCACCTTTGTTTCTGGAATTGGTTTAATTTCTACATCTTCCAACGCAAAGAAATCATAACCAGCGCTATGTTTTGTACTCCTTTGTGGTCTTTTTACGTCGCTTACATTTTCTACCCCTTTTACAACTTCAAATCTTCTCATTTAATATACCTCCTTAAAATAATTATATCAAACATTCAAAATAAAAACAATATCTAAAATAAAAAAATTATATCCAACGCAAGATTGGTTCTCCTTTCCAACCTTTCTCCCATATATACCAACAATAACACGTTGCACTACTCATTTTCTTACTTGTATCTCCATTCAAAAAACAAATCTGTCTTGCGGAATTAACATAAATATATTTTGGTGGTGATTCGTTAAATAGATTTCTTCTTTCTTTTCCCTCTAAAAACTGTATTTTCAAAAACATTATAACTTTGTCGCCATCCTTTACCAAGTCAAGAGATTGTTCAACAAATTCTTTCGCAAATTTGTATGGAGGATTAGTAAGAATATCCCAATGTTCTGATCCTATCGGTAGCGACTTTTGAGTTAAAAAATCAACACTAAAATTTCCATATCCCCTATCAATTAAATCGCTAGAAAACACATTATATCCTTTGTTTATCAAAACTTTACTTAACGCACCATTTCCACAAGCGCATTCCCAAATCGAGTCATTAAGCATTATTTTATCTTCTTTAATTTTATCTAAAAACAACTCTAATGCTTTTGGATCGGTGGAATAAAAATCGTTCTCCGCCCTATCATATGCAACGTGATTACTTGCCCCTAGCGTTACAAACGTAGATTTTGAATTTCCAGTCCAGTCTTTTTGTTTTATTTCTTCATACTCTTCCGAACCACCAAATTTACAATCCCAGCACATATTGTTTGAGTATTTATTTTCTTTTGTAAGTCTTGCTCCACAAACGCTACATATATTCACTTATATCATCATCTCCTAAAATCTCTTGCCACTCTTCCTTTTTTGCCTCGTCATTTAACCAAAACAAAAACCCAAGTTTATATCCCATTCCAGATTTGCTATATTTTTTAATAAGCGTATGAACAGAGCGAGTTATAAATGTGTGCAAATCCTCGTTTGTTAGGTTGTTAATTATATCTCTATTCGTTGTTATAAGATCCATTCTATAATAAAGTCACCAACTTCCTTTTCTAACATTTTTAAGTCACCACTTAAATTGATTTCTTCCATATTAAAATCATCAAGTGCAATTTCCGATTTATGATTTTGTTCTTCATCATTCAATTTAGAAACGAAATTATTTCGTAATATCCTGAACGCCATTACGTCAAAACCATACTCTTTTAGCCTCGTAATCTCGTTTGGGAATCTAGCGTCTGTTATAATTGCATAATCGAACAAATCGCAAGAGTTGCATACTCTCAAAAAATCACAAACCTCTTTAACCCAAAAATCTTCATCATGTTGACGAAAAACGTCTGTACCAATTTTCTGTAATAAATCTCTTCCTTTTGTATCTTTTTGTCCGTCCCAATGGAAATAATGTTTACATATATCTTTTAGTCTATCTGCAAAAGCTATATGAATACAAGTATATCCTCTGTTTTCCAGCTGTGTTATCAATTCATTGCCAAAAGTGTCTTTGCCAACTCCTGCCTTTCCGCACAATTCAATAACTTTCATCTTTACCTCCACCTATGTATTTTCCCACAGTCATCTGTGATACTTCCTGAAATTGCTCTAATATACAAACTTTCTTCAACGTGTCTTATGTCAAAATCATGCTCGTATGTTAATTCTTTCATAACATAAATTAAAAATTCGTCTAGTTCTTGTTTTGTTTTCAAATAATATTTATCTCTCAAATCTCCTGCTATTGTAATCACAACTTTATCTTGAAACTCTCTTGTCGGACACTCAAATTCTTCGTCTGCTTCACAAGAAAAACTATTCCCTTCTCTTTGCACGGTATCTTTATATACACATCTTTCGCAGTCTCTGTATATTTTCCCTTTATATCCACTAATTATATTAACAAAAACGTCTGCATTTCTCTCGCTCCCAGTAATTTTTGGCGCGTTAAACAAGATGTTTTGTATAATGTTATATAAGGCTGGTTCTTCTTCTTCAAATTTAACGTCTAAAAATATTGTTGCTGAAACGTGATTCCATTTACTCATTTTACACCTCTTATACATTATATTTTTTCATTAAATCCAAACATATCTGATATAGTTCTTCTAGGTCTGAATATCCTTTTATTTTCTCTAGGTCTATTTTTTCAATAATTGGCTTTAATCTTTCAAGCAAATAGGTTGGTTGTAAATAGTTCCTTTTCGGATATACTTCGTCTTCGGATTCTCTTAATAATCTAGCGAACCAAAACCAATTCTTCTCGTCAATATCAACATTTTCTAACACACTATGATTAAAATTATGGTCTACATATAATACATTTACATCTTGTTTGAATCTAACAATAAAATCTGTAGCCATTTGTGCATAATTCTTTATTATTTGAATCAACACATCTGCATATTCTATTTCTAAATGGTTGCTCTTAATATAATCGGCAATCACAAATTTCGCTTCATCTACTGTTAGCTCTGACAAAACTTTCCTTGCATTTTTGGTTTTTTCGCTTTCAATAAACAACCTAATCGCCTCCCATACCACCAAAATATGTATTATCAATATTACAATATGGCGTATATCCTTTCCAATTAAAATGATACGATGCTCTAAAATACATTACCCAACTAGGAAGAGTAGAGCCGTTTTCTAAGATGTAATCAACAATGTCGTACTGTGTTTGTGTTGGCTTAGCCTTTTGCATTGAACCGTCAAATGTTGGAGAAAACTGACCGTTTGCATATATTACGCTTTTTATTGTATTACCCCATTTCCCACTATTTAATCTATTAACGATAACACTCATTATAGCTTTTTGGCAATCAACACTTTCTCCGCCACCCTCACAATATAATATCTTTGCTAGTAAGTCTCTATCGCTCTCTTCTGCGTTGTAATATGATTTCTGTGTGTTATTTAATGGCTTTTCCTGTTCCTTGTTTTCATCTTCTTCTTTCGGTTCTAGGATTTCATTTTTTTTGTAGGATTCATTTTCTGTATCTATTATTTTTTGTATTATAACGCCAAATTCTTCTCCTCTTTTTATGTTTTGTTGCTCCATATCAATAATTGTGGTTCTTAACCCAACAATAATATTGATAAGATACAAAACACAAACAAGCGAAATTAACATTCCTGCCAAAGAAAATATAGCAATTTCCTTAAACGTACCTTTTTTAATTTTAAAATATTCCATAATATACCCCCTATAATCTACTTTTTTCAAACTCATAATTAAGAGCGTCGATTTCTGACTGCCTGATTCTGTAATATTCTTCTTGATGTGACTCTATCCATTCTTCACATATATTCAAAATATCCATGATATAATCTTCACACCAAAATTTACCATCAAAATCAGGGACATCATCTTTTATTTTATTTATTGTTTCAATAAAATCCTCGACTTCCTCGTATGTGTCTACTATATTTTGCACTATCATTCTCCTTTTAGCAACAAGTATAACCATTTTTAATGGTTTAATTTATCAAAATTACTAATCAAATGAATAACATAAAATATTGCAACCCCAAATCCTAAAATAATTCCCATTTTTATTTCCTCCTTTAATAGAAATTATACCAAAATTATGATAAATTGTCAATACTTTATTCGTTATTTTCTAAATTTTTATGATTTATCTCATTTAATAGCTTCTCTTTTTCATCATTCCTGAAAACAACTGTAAAATCCCAGTCTGTTAGCAGGTTTTTAAGATAGAAATTATCAAACAAATACAAGTTATCCTCTTCATTTCTTAACCACTTAAAATCTTTATCTGTTGTAACATAATAATCTTTTATCGTAGGATCTTCCTTGTTAATCAAAACCAAAATATCGCCTTTTCGTATTCTGTTTTCTTTAATCATTTTCAATAAATCATAACAACTATGTTTGTTGTTCTCCATTTTTATCCTCCTCAAATCTGATATATAAATTATTTTTATATTCTAAAATTTCTCCATCTTGTTTAATAAATCTTACCATTATAGGCTGTTGTTCGTCTTTTATTCCAAGGCATACTTGAACACATTGTTGTATAGCCATAATAACAGGAAGAATTATACTTTGTCTGCTCGCTAAATCGTTGCCGACATAAATCTCAATTAAAAATTGCACAAGTTCCAAAACTGTCTCTCCTATTATCAAATTTTACCATTAATTTTTAATTTCAAATTTTGGTTTTGAAAAATTTTAATGATAGATTTTTTTAAAATTTTCTGCGGATAGCCAACAAATAAATCTGGAAATTCTTTTTTTATGTCATCCAAAATTTCTTTGTTATTAACTTTTTGCGAATATACCCTATCAAAAACATCTTCGACTAAAACCCTACAATAAATACATTCTTCATAATTAGCCGTTTGTTTTTCTAGTTCCCACAACTTGACAAGCTCTTCTGCTAGAAAATTATGTTGCTCTTTAATCACAATCGTTCCATTCTTTTTTGTTCGTAAATTATATCTAGCGAATTTACGATTGTCTTTATAAAATTTTTTTCTTATGGTATCATTTAGAATCTTAACCCACCATTTTTTATCAAAGTCACAATATAGCAAAGAACCGACAATACTACCGTTATAATATATTAAAAACTTTTCCTCATAATTTGCCATCTTCTTTGCGTTTTCTTTCGGTAAGATCCTAATGTTCCAATTACCAATATAAACTATAATACCACCCCCAAATTATTGTTGCTGATTTTTCTTTGCTTTTGGCTTATAGGCTCTATTTTCTAAATAGCTTTCAGCTTTTCGCACCTTACCAAGAATTTGTTTTAATTGCTCTAGCAACGCTTTAAATTCTTTTGATTCTGTCTGAAATGTATAAAATGGCTGATATTCGTCCACACGATTTTTCCAGTAACGCCTATCTCTTCTATTTTTCTGTAATTCTGTCATAAGTTTGGCTTTTTCGTTCTGAGTTAGCGCGTTTAATTCTGCCGTATGTGTTATGTCCTGCAACTCCTTATCTTTTTCATTCACAAAATCTAGGGCACTTTCATATTCTTTTTTAACACTTTCTGCTAATTTTATGAAGGCGGATAAAATTTCACTTTGTTTCATTCCATTCAATTCCATCCGCCCCTCTCTTACTAATCATATTTACTACTACAAACATTTGCTTCCTCCAGAATTTTTAAATATAATTTTAAATATTGGTTTCCTTTTTTCCACACGAAATAGTTAACCCCAAAATCTTCTTTCCAATCTTTATGTTCTTGTTTAATAATTGCGTGTCGATATTTTAAGAAATTTATTGCGTCTTCTCGATTGTTATTAAACATTTCGCTTGTTATATTTCCGTTATTATCAACCTCTTGCACTATATAAATATTACCATCCAAAATTATTTACCCCCCCCCTTCCTTTATTTTATTTCTTTTTTATGCTCTGATTTCGACGGCAATCTATTCGCATAGATTTCTTCATCATCCTTTAAACTTTCCAAGAATTGTGTAAAATCTCTGGTTGTCCTTGCTCCGTTCATTGCTTTATCCACAAATTTGCTTGCACTTCTTAAGCCCAAAGAACGCATTATCTCATAAACAGTTTGTTCTGATAGCTTACAACCTCTTCGTATTTTTCTGTCAATAATTGTTTGTTTTGCCTTTTCTAATATTTCATTATCCGACATATTGTCGCCGTTAAATTCTAAACTATGAACAAATATATCTCCTGTTTTTGTTAAATAGTCCTTTTTGTTTTTTAATTTTTTGTATAATCTTATTGTGTCTAATCTTAAACTGTCATATCTGTTAGCCAACTCTGTGATTTCTTTCTGATACATATTATCAGCACCATCGCTAGAAACACGTCTTACAACTGGTTGGCTTCTGTTTATTAAATTTTCAAATACTTCCTGACCTTGCATAACTTCTTTTGCAGATACATTTTTTTTATAGCAATTTCTTGCGGATTCGTTATGTGCTAACGCCTTACAGTTATCACAATAATCGGCTTTTCTCAAAGTTGAAACGGCTACTGAACGACCACAATACTTGCAAATAATATTCTTGTATCTCATTACTTACCTCACTTTCTAATTCACGCAAATATCTTTTTGCGTTTCAATTTTCTCCTTTCTCCATTTATATTTTCTCTTGCCGTTAATAGTGTCTTTATTTTGTGTATAGTATTCGTCAAAATATTCCCTAAATTTGTCTTTATTTTTTTCGTAATACTTTGACTTTCTTTCTTTAATTTTGTCTTTATTCGTTTCGTTGTATATTTCGGCACTATTGATTTTCGCCTTTCTAAAGCTCTCATCGTTTGCATATTTTTCTCTGTATTCTGCCAAAATCTTCTCCCTATTCTTCCTATAATATTCTCTGCTATAAGCTCTTCTTTCTTCTTTTGTCATAACTAACCTCCTTCCTGACAAATATATTGTAACATTTTTCAATTATTTTGTCAACCATTTTGATAAATTTCTTAAAAATCATTATTTTTGTGTGACGGAATATCATAATCTGTCTAAATGTCATACAAAATTGCCAAAGCTAAAAGATAATTATTATAATCGTCATAATCTTGAATAGACGTTGCCTCCACTAATTGCTCTCTTGTCATTTTGCTAACCAAAGCAAAGTTTATTCCGTCCTCTAATAGTCGGTTTCTCATTTCTTCTTCTTCCATAATCGCACCCCTTTATTCAACTATTTTTTCGATGTCTTTGATTAGCTTGTTGTTATCTTTACACCTAATTACGTCTATAAGGTCGATCGCATAAACCAACCTACAAGGATAATAACCTTCTGAATTAGGTTGACAACCGTATCTGTTAGTTTCGTCTGGTATATTTTGGAATCCAACATAAATTTCTAGCTTTTTTGTGTCTAGGTTTATAATATATGCGTATTCACAAAATACACTATCCAAAATAAAGTTCTTGTTGTCTATCATATATTTTAGTCCTTGTGCATATACATTTTTGTCTTCTTGTGCTTTTCGTAATAAACAATACCAATCATTTTCTGAACGTGTACTAACCGTTAAATCGGCAAAATCTTTCAATTCCTCAATCTGTTTCTCTGTCGGCGTAGATTCTTCATCTACTAATATAATTCTCTTGCAAATGTTTTCCAACTCTAGGCAATTATTTTGAATAAACTCAATAATTTCTCTGCCAAGTCCTGACGGATAACTGTCAAAATGGTTATACGTCAACTTATCCACATTATTTTTTCTAAAGCCCCACAAACCTCTTGTGCTCATTATTACACCCCTTTCAAATCATTCAATAGTTTTATACAATCCATTTCAATGTCATCTAATAAATTGTAAATTTCATCTTCATAAGTACCATCACACTCTTCATCTTCTTCTAAATATTTATCATCATTTTCCCAATCAAAACAACCAGTAGATTTTAAATGATTGATATAAAGTTCTTCTAAATCTGAATATGATAAATCATCTCTTATGTTTTCATCAACGAATCTCTTTGCAAATATCAAAAAATCATTTTTAACTTCATTTTTCCATCCTGCGTTATAAAAATTTTTGTCATGCAAACATCTTTTTATTGCCATTTTCTATCTCCTTTCTGCATGGATATAACAACTCTATCAATGCAACAATCAAATCTTTTTGTTTATCAAAAAATCTATGTTGAAAACTATCCGAATATTCACGAGAATTTACATTTAACCCCAAATCTGCCGTCGTAATTTCGTATCTGTTATAACTATGCGTGACCCATATCCTTTTATTAAGTATCTTGCTTTCCAAAATCAACCATAGTGGCTGATTTCTCATTGCATAGTTTTGTTTTTCTTTGGGATAAAACCAATACGATCTGTCATTCAAATCGTCGAGTTTAGATTGATTGATAACTTTATATATCCCTTGATATTTTTTATTCATTATACAACCACCCCTTAAAACAATGGCTTATTCATATCAAGCCAATAATCATAATCAACAAAATCTTTAAGTTCTTCTTCTGTCATTTGCTCAATAGTTTCCAAGTATTCAATATTATCTTCACAGGTTCTTCTTGCCTCTTTCGGCAAATATTCGCTATCTCTCCAATCTTCATAATCCCAATCCATATACTCTTTAGGAGACAGAATTTTCAAATCATAGTCTGTTAGACAAAATTTAACAGTCTTATTTTCAACATCAACATCAATAAATAATTTACCGTCATTATTATCTTGACCTATAAATACAAAATCTTTAAAACCCTCTGAATTATTTATACTATCTTCTTTATCATCATCATTTTTAACCCAATCTTCATATTCCTTTATAATATTTGATGATAAAACAACATCTATCATATTGAAATTAGTATCTAAAATTCTACCAAGTTTTATCTGCTTATCTTCCCAATCAAGATATTCAACATTTTCTTTTATCCATTCAATTCCATATTTAGCACGACTAATCATTCTTTCTGCAAAGTTCCATTGATAATATTGTGCAATCAAATCGACCTTTTCTATGCCTTTTCTTTTGCTTTTAATTCTTACATAAATTTGACTTCTTTGCCCCATTTTAAAAATCTCCTTTCTAATATAATTTTTCAATATATATGTGATAATGTTCAGGACTTGCCTCAAACTTTATTTCAAAATCTGCTATTTCTTCTTGTGTGTTTATTTCTTTAATTTCGTATTCTAAATCTGTCTTTTTATAATCAATCTTGTTGATTTTATCATAAAAACAAGCTAGAGCAACTTCAAAACTTACAAAAGCCATAGTTTCAAAACTTTCAAATCCCATTTCATCACATATTTCACTTTTTAATAAATAGTTTCTTTCCATAATACACCCCCGTTATTAACATACTCTTACAAGTCCACCGAAAGACCTTTTAATTGCTATTGTTCCAAACTCGCTAAAATCTTCGTTATCCTTATTATACACATACGCATACACAATATTGTCTTGTAACAACTCGTTATCTGCTTGCCAATCTTCTTCATAACTGCTAACATATAACATACAATAACACTCTCCAAATTCTGCGTTATGGTGGATAACGTGATATACCATTATATTATACTCTTTTTCCACTTCTTCAACCATTGCCTTTTCTTCTTCTGTCAACCAATATAAAGCACCATATCCATCTGACTTGTTTAGCACGCTATTTTTTTTACTAAAATCTCTAATTGCATTATAATGTAATTCTAGTTTTTTCATTCGTTTTAATGCTTCCTCTTTCATTACTTCTCTTTCCACAAAATTTACCCCCTTATAATTCTTCAATACTTTCTACTTCTTCATTTTTTTCCGTAAAATCTTCATAGTCAATAATGCCGTTGTCATATTTGCTAAAATCAATTTCTTCATTTGTAATAATGCTTGCAATATGATTAACCAAAACAGAAGGCTCTATCGTTCCATAAAACGAATTAGGATTATCCTCTGCCTCTCTAATCTCTGCAACATATTTCCCTTGCTTTTTTAATTTTTCCTTTTCCTCTTTTGTAAATCTTGCTCCATCAATATAAAATTTCATAATATATGCCTCCTTTTCACATTTATAATTATAATACATTTTATAAAATTTGTCAATGCTTTTTTGAAAAAATATCTTTCTTTTTTAATTTTCTTTTAATTTGTTCATAATTTCATTTAGGATTTCAAAAATTTTGTCGCTATGTCCTTTACATTTGTAGCTTTTATTTCCCCAAACGCAAATCAAATTGTTGTTTATCCACCATTTTAATTTTGGTGGTATAGAAATACCCAAACATTTTGATAATTCAACAATAACTGTTGTTTCTTTCACGTCTTTTAATTTAATCTTTCTGTTCTTAACACATTCTAAATTTACAAATTTGTTTTTTATTTCTTCCAACTCTTTCTCTTTCATTTTTATACCTCTTTATTTCCCCAGTTTAATATTTTGTTTGTTTCGGTTCTTAACAAATATTCTATAAAACCTTGCGTGTCTTCTTGCTCAACACATTCAAAACCAACAAAAGGGCACGAATTATCGTGGCTATAAATATAAACAACTCTTCCACTTTTACTCTTATAAGGAATACACTCTAACTCTTCCCCACAAATAGGGCAAGCAACACCGTCGCTTTCTATATGCTCTAATTTTTCAAGTTCATTTTCTAGTGAATCTAAATACATTAAATCATTCTTGATTGTTGCACAGACTTCTTGTTTTTGAGATTCGTATTTTTGAGATTCATATATAATTTGCTTTTTTAACTCTTTTATTCTTTCTTCTATTTTATTCGTTGTTTACACCTCCTCAAAATAGATTTCTCTAGTAGGCAACTTTTCTAAATTTTTGCCGAATACAACATAGTGAATTTTACTTGTTCCGCTTGCAAAGTCTACACTTCCAGTCGGTAGTAATCTTGATATTTCTGTGTTATATTGTTCTGCTAGTAGTTCCTGCACTTTGTCAATAACTGTCGAAAACTTTAAGCCATTTCTAATTTTTTTAGGTTCTGCAATTTCCTTCCCTGTTTTATAATCATAAATTTTTAACAACATTCTTATAACCCCCCCCTTATTACCAAAATTTTTCTATCAATTCAAATTCTGTTACATATAATTGTCTTTGTCTATCATATAAAACGTAAACTTCTATATCTGCCACTAATTCGTTGTTATTTCTAACTTCTCCAATAAAATCATAGTCGCACTTTTCTTCTTCATAATCTGACTGATTATCTCTTGTCAACTTCACTTGTATATTCGCGCCCAAAAATTCTGCAATATGTTTTTCTAGCTCTGTTTTATTCTTAAATCTTTTATGCAATAACTCTTCTTCTAGTTTATCTAGTTTTTCATCTGTATTTTCTGTTACAAAATCTTCGTCTATATAAATGCCATAATCTGCGTGAATAATGTCGTATGTGTCTTCTAACCCCTCGTCATATACTATATCGGCGATATATTCTTCACTTGCTCCGTCTTCTCCCATTACAACCATTTGACAAGGTTTATCCTTTCCATCATCACTTCCAAGATTATACACAAAATCTTCAATGAATTTACAATCTTCTCCACACCACTTTATCCAATCCCAACCAAATAACACGATTTTACCGTTGTTACGTTCTTGATAAATAAAGTCGCATTCAAACCCTTTTTCTTGCTCATGTTTTTTATAAAACAAATCTTCTCTTCCATGAGTAAACATTTTGTTTATATCTTCTTTATAATATTGCTCTAACAAATCTTCATAATCTTCTTTATCCATTACAATTCTTACTTGACTTCTATATCCCATTTTTATACCACCTTTCTACATATATAAAATTTTTTCGCTAATTTCTAGCCACTCATAGTCAATTTTTTCGTTTAGTTTTTCATCTCCAAAGATATACTCAAAATCATCTCCATACTCTGCGATTTCCTCTGCGTGTCTTTTTTTTGAACCATCGATTGCATTTTCAAATTCTTGCATTGTATGTCTTTTATTAAGTAATATCTTTCCATAATCAATATCATCACACAAATCTTTTACTGTTATAACATGATAGTTTTCTAAACATTTGTGTAATAATAATTTTGCTGTTTCGTCATACTCTTCTTCTGTTAGATACGAATAGCTTTCTAAAAAATCTTTCTTTGATAGTTTTACCAAGTCTTTCATTTTGTCGCTATCATCAATAAAATTATAATTTTCTTTCATTTTTAATTCCTCCTTTTTTTATTCTATTGTTCCATCTTGTAATTGTTTGTATGCCAAATGTCCCCACTTAACCAAATCAATGTTTTCACTATTCATTTCTTCAAACATTTTTTCTAGTTCATAATATGCCAAACCATTTTTTAATAATTCAATTACTTTAGCTTTTGTCATAGCCAAATCAACCTCACTACAAATTTCTAAATCTGTAAAATCTTCAATTTTATGCGTATCGCTAGTAATGTATTGATAAATTTCGCTAATAATATCTGCATTTTCTAATTTCCAATATTCGTCATTTGTAATATTGCCACAAATTAAATTTAATTCGTTTCTTAAATGATTAACCAAATTATCAACTTCTTCTCCGTCTAAATCGTACTCTCCGTTTTCTGTATAAATGTCTAAAATATCGTATAAAGACTTTTCAAACTCTAAATCTTGCATTTTATTAGCCTCCTTTCTATTTTTAATACCCCTTAACAATTATTATATTATCATACTTTTTAATTTTTGTCAATACTTTTTTTAAAAATTATAAAAAATTTTAGTCTTTAATTTTTACAGGTTTCAACATTGTGCCGTTATCTCCACTTGCCAAAATCATATAATCTTTATCAACATCATATCCCAAATTTTCATATTGCTCCGTCAAATCTTCTCCCCAATATGCCTTATGCGTTTCAATCGCATTTTTTAACGTCATTCTATAATCGATCGGTAGGCTTTCAAACTCCTCTCTTGTTATATATTCCATTTTATTCCACCTCATCTTCTTCATCAGTTTCTTTAATATACATATCACATAATCTTTTTAATTCATTATCTATTGTTTCAAACAAATAGTCATCTCCCATAAGATAATCAACCAAATCGTCAATTTCTTGTTCTGTTAGTTCTACACCAACACACTCTGCCCAATCTTTTGCGTAGTTTTTAAAATAAGTTTCTGTAATATTTTTCCAACTCATTATCTCTACACCTCGCTTTCTTCATCATCTTCAAGACAATCTTCAATATACTTATATTCTTTTAACTCTTTTGTTGTTAGTTTAGCATTTCCAATCAATAATGCCGTATCTCCAGTAACCCAACTTGTGTCCCACCATATATCAAATTTAAAATACACATCTTTCTTACTCTCATAATCTTTTCCAACTAAAAAAGCAATTTTGTGTTTGTCTTTGCTGAAACAATAATAAATCGTTATATCGTCTTTAATGTCTAGCACATCTGCAATATCATAAGCGATTTTATATGCAAGTTCTTTTACATCATAACAAACATAACTACATTTTGATAATTCGCTCCATTTATCAATTATTTTTTCTTTAATTGTTTTAATTTTTAATTGTTTCATTTTGTAACCCCCTATCATCAATGAAACTTAATTCTACATCTCCGTATCCAACAACCAAATATCCGTCTTCATCAAATCTTATACAATCTGACAAGCCAAGCTCTTTTACTTCCTCTTTTAGCTTTTTAATATTTTCTGTGTTACAAAATTCGTCATCATTTTCTATAAAGCACATAGACGATTCTGATTCACAAACATTATCATAAACCCTTTCCATAAGTATAGAACATTTTGAAATTTTTGGTAATCTCTTAATATTTTCAAAGTCTTCATTTGCGACTATCACACTAATAGCCATCTCAATTTCATTGTTATTTACTTTTGATTCCTCTTTTTTACCAATAACATCTAACACTTTATACCTATCATAGCTCACAACAACTTCTCCAATATTTTCGTTATTCTCTCCAATTTTAACTCGTGCTTGATAATCTCCAAAATCTGTTTCCCAACTACTAATTAAATCTACGTTTCTAATAATAATTTTTTTCATTTTCATTTCTCCTTTTCTTTTTTAATCTTTATAATAATAACCATAAACGCACCTATTCTCTTCCCTGCTACAATCATAAGTGTCATTGATAACCCCGTCAATCACGCAAGTAAAGTGTCTAGTTAGTCGGCAAATTATCGTTCCTTTAGGCAATTCGTTAGCTTTCAAATGTACTTGACAACCAGTTCCAATTTTCATACACGATTTCCATTTCCAACCCAAGCTCTCCAAATATTTTTCTGCCGTCTGTCTATACACACCCGTTCTTGAATTAGATATTTTCTTCTTGCGTTTTCCTATTCTCTCGCTTTTAGCAAGATTGTTAAGTTCCTTGTAAACTTCTAAATAGTCAACACCTGTTGCGATTGCGATTGCTCTTGTAACACAATCTCCTGTTTCCCCTTTGAAATATTTACTTCTACCGCCGTCATTAAAATTAAATTCCATAATGATTACCTCCTTACATTATCTATATTACCACACTTTTAGATAATTGTCAATACTTTTTTGAAAAATAATTTATTTTTTTCTAGCAATAGGCAATACATAATTCGTTTCAATTCTGTCAAACTCTTTAACGCCACTAATTTTAATAGGACTAATCTCCCCATAAAAACTTAATTTTGTAGGCGTGTTATCTTCTGTAAATGTTTTCAATGCGTCAATCAAAAACTTTGGTGTTACATAGATTTCAAAAATCGGATTCTTTTCCTGCAAGTCATTTTTCATTTTGCTAGTATCAAAATATTCAATGTTTATAGCAGGATATTCAATGCAATTCTTTGTATCAAAAATCTTTAATGTATCGTTGCCATATTCGATATTTACATACTTTTCTTTTGACCTGAAAATACTTTCAATATTTACAATAATCTCGAAATTAACGTCATTTTGTGCGTTGTCAACTGCAATTTGTGAATTATGTGTTCTAAAACCATCTACAACCTCAAAATTCAAATTTCCATTTGTAAATCTAACATTGATTACGTTTTTAATTTTTTGCATATAATCATTATTATAAATAGTTTTTTCTTTCTTTATACATAACATATTTTTAATTGCACTATTCAAAGCCTTTTTTTCTACAATCATTTTTACACCTCATTATCTATAATACCAAATCAATTTTTTCTTTTCTGTTCCGTCTTGACTTTCCCAATTTGTGATAGATATTTTCTTATGCTTTTTATAATATGAATTTGCATTTTTCAAAACCTGCTCTTTTATTCTTAATGCCTGCTCCATAGTGTCGCAAAATTCACACCATAACTCATATTTTCCATTTACCATTTTTATACACCACCTATACATAATTATCGATAATTTCTTGTAATTGCCAACAAATATTATAAAGCCTTGCATACTCTTTACTAATTTTTAAATTATCTAAATCAGAATCTAATCTCATTGTTGCGTGTTTTAAAAGTGTTATTGCTAATTGTAAAGCCTCTTTATCGTTTGCATTATCATAAATTTCAACCAAACTATTTTCAAAATCTTTTTCTAGTTCTACATCTTCATAAACAACTTCCCATAAATCTTTACAATTAACATAATAGTTTTCGTAAATAATATTTTCAATAGTGTCAACATCTTTAATTGTTAGTTTCTTTTGTGCATTTTTAATTTCTGCAATAAAGTTATTCACATCAAAGCGATTAACATAATTTTTATCGACTGAATTAAACTTTAAATAATGTTCAAATTGTTCCAAAATATGTTTCTTGTCAACTAAATAACTTCTTTTTGTTCGATTTTCAATTTCTTTTTCTGCCATTTTAAACGTAGGAAAACTATTTATATAAATTCCTTTATAATCTGTCAAAACATAGTAGCAATTATAACCACTTATATTATCTTTTGTGCTATGTTCCCATAACATAAAATTGTCCTTTTTACTTCTTTTAATAACTTTTTGTTTCATTGTTTGATTAGTTATCATAAATTTTAACCCCCCTTTATAAACTATAATTCATACACCATTTTTCAAAGTTTTCAATCTCGTTCCAAATATTATTGTTTGCGTACATCTCGCTAAAATACTTGTCTTTCAAAGATAAAACTTCGCTATTTCCAAAATTCTCATACAAGCCGTATTTTTTAGCTTTCAATTCTAATTTTTTCATTATATCATTTATTTCTTTTTTAATGCTCTTTTGTTTCATTTATGCACCTCACTATTAACATATTTTTTTAATTCTTTCATTTTATACCTCTCCTTCACATTCTTGAATTTCAATAGTGTAACAAAAATCTCCGTCAATATCATTTATAAAAACCTGCTTTTCTGCCTTATTAACTTCATACTCTTTGTCATTTTCTTTCAACCACTTTTCATTTGCTGAAAGTTCCTCTTGTAGAATTTTCTTTGCATTTTCTAAACTTTTCGCAACACCACACACAATACAATTCGGTGGATAATCTCTGCTTTCTTCTAACCACGTTACTATATAATATTTCATTTTACAAACCCCCTTATACTTCTTGAATTTCAACAACAATATCAATAACATTGTCATTCTTAATTACAGGAACAATATCATACATAAGTTCTAACTTTGTACTTTCTAAAAATTCAACCCAATTATCGCTCCAAAACTCATAATCTTCAAACTCTTCTTTGCTCATTCCTTTTGTTTTTTCTGCAAATTCCTCATACAAAACTTTTCTTATGTTTTCAATTACGTCTTTACCAACTCTCTTCTTCATTTGCGTTTCATAAATTTTTGATTTTAGATTTCTAAACATAATTTATGCCACCTCACTTTCAAACTTTTCTATTCTCATACCTCTGTTTTCATTTTGCATATCTTTGAGAAGAATATATGCTTGTTTATAGTTCATTTTTAGAGGATTTCCACCATAATAAAATCTCATATATCCCCTATCATATTTTCCCAATTTAGAAACATAATAATTGCTATATACACAAACTTTATAATCTCCATCAATTTTTTCTTTTAATGCTTTCATAAACATCTCAAAAGACCTGCCATATACTTGTCTATAAACCTCAATTCTTTTTAGTTCTTTATTTTTTTCAAAAATTCTACTACATTCTTCATATAAATCTTCATAACTATCAATATTGTTTTCTCTGTGATATTCTCTAACTTTCCTCATAGCATAAACAAAATCTAATGTGTTTTTATTTATTGTACTTATCTGTATGTTTCCTTGTTGCATATCAACAAATAATATTAACATCTTATCGTCAAAAGTATAATTTTCAAAATCACTATCTGCACACAATTCACATTTACACCAATATAACGGACGAATATTGTTACTTGCAATATTAACCATTATTTTATTATGCTTTTTATCTAGTGAAATATACTTGCATTTTTCATAACTCATTTTTTACCTCAACCCCTCTTTTCAAAATTTCTTCTGCGACTTTGACTGCGTTATCTTCCCATAGTTCAACATAGATTTTATGACACATAATAACGTACTCTGCGAATGCACACATTGTTTTATCGTCTACTTCAATTTTGTTATATTCTTCGTCAACAAAACAACAATCGAATGACTTAAAATATACACCCTCATTTGATAAATAATCATATTGTAGTATCGCATTATCAAAATCGTTCAACTGTTTTTCGTTCAAATTGTACTTGTTTACAATTTTCAACGTGTTCTTTGTTTCCAAATCACGCAAGAATAAGTCCATTTGATTTCCTGCGATTGCGTTTCCTAGTGATACTTGTTTCGCTATTTCTTCAAATTCGCTATCGCTCAAAAACATTTGATTGTATTTCATACACTATTCCCCCTTAATCAATTCAAATTTTTTGTTCCACTTACCAATATGAAAACTGTCATAAAAACCTCTATGAAAATAGTCAATCATTCCGTCACTATCATCAAAATTAAAACTGTCACACAAATTCTTTGCATAAGTAAATAGCTCTTTGCCAAAAGAAGATAATTTATAACTTCTTTCAATATCAAATTCGTTTACTTGTATATAACCACCTGCAAGACTTTCTTTCAAATATCTTTTTGCTTGTTCTTGTTCTGTTTCACTCTTTCCCCATATATTGTATCTTTCAAAATTCTC
>JAGCBE010000001.1 GCA_017652345.1 Methanobrevibacter sp. | reverse complement strand
TTGCAGTATTATCTAAATGAGTAAATTCAATAGCTTGTGCTAGTTTTTCAGCTTTATTGATCATTTCGTTCATCTCCATATTAAAACGATTTTTTAATTTTAATCTCCAATAAATATAATGTTTAATTAATTTAGTTTTATATGTATATAATAGTTAGTTTAACTTCAAACTATATAATACTTTTGACTTGTTTGATTGTTTCAACTTTGGGTATTTTTTTAATAAAACAAATATTGAAACTTAATTTAAACTAATTTTTTAGCCATATAAGGACCTTTACGCTCATAACCAAATTTACGATAATAATTTCTTGCTCCAATGCCGCTTATTATCAAAAGCTCTTCCTTGTCTTGATCAATGCTTATCTCTTCAGCACGTTTCAATAGCTTTTCACCAAATCCTGTGTGCTGTCCGATATTGTTACCTTTCTGGCCGATCTTTATCATGTTTCCATAAACATGCAATTCACGTACAATGGCTGTTTTATCATCAATCTCTTCTCTGTGAGCTTTCTCAGAAGGCATTCTTAATCTTAGGAATCCTGCTAATGTCTCTTCATTCTTATCTTCAATGGATAGGAAATGTTCCTTTCCTTCTGTAGCAATGTAATCCTCTTCAAATAATTTATAATCATCAATTGAATACTCTTCCTTGGTCTTCTTATGGCCTATTTCCCTGCATCTTATGCATTGGCAATTGATTTTCTCTTCTTCAAGACGATTGTAGACAAGTTCTCCAAGGTTGGATTTCTTAACTCCATCTTCAATTAATGTAGATGGGATATCCCTTTGTATTCTCATGGTCCTTACCCATTTTGGCAAGATCTTTTTGATTTGAACTATCAGTTCAACAGCTTCCTCGTCACTATACGGCCTGTATCTGCCATCTTTCCATAATTTGTGAAGTTCACTGCCATCAGTTACAAGGCAAGGATAAATCTTAAGCATGTCTGGCTTGAAGTTCTCATTTGTAAATATGGTTTTAAACATTTCCAAATCTTTCTCTGGGCATTGCTCTATTCTTGGCTCATCTCTTGCAAGAGGGAAAAGCCCCGGCATCATGTGCATAGCAACCTTTACTCCAGAATCCCTTAGAATCCTGTTAGCTTCAATGACATCCTCAACTGTATGGCCTCTTTTGATTTTTTCATAAATGTGATTATGAATGGTTTGAACACCTAATTCAACCCTTGTAACACCCATATTCAACATTCTGTCAACATGAGGCTCCTTACAGTAGTCTGGTCTGGTTTCAAATGTCATTCCAATGCATCTTACCTTAGAGCTTTCGTTAATTCTTTGGATGTCATCTATAAGCACATAATCATTTGGAGGATATGTCTTAAGGGCATTGTTGCTATATGGAGGATACTTTAGAAGGTCTTCCTTTTCAAATGATTCAATGTCTCCAATTTCAGTGATGTTTTCAAGAATCACTCCAAAGTCACTCATTGCCTTTAGGCATTGTGAAACGAACCATTCCTGATAGCATATGTCTTTTGAAGGGAATGTTCCTCCCATGATGATGAGTTCAACCTTATCGATTGGGTGACCTACCTTATGCAATTGCTTAAGGCGGTTGTAGCACTGGACATATGGATGGAACTTAAACATCCTTCCTCTAAGCGCTGCAGGTTCCTCTCCAGTATAGCTTGGAGGTGCAATGTCACTTTCAGGACAATAGTAGCATCTTCCGTGAGGGCATTGGTGTGGATGGCACATAACTGCAACAATAGCCACTCCAGAGATTGTTCTGGTTGGTTTCTTTCTTAAGAGATTGGAAACGATTTTCTTCTCTTCAAGGCTTGCATGTTCAAGGATTACAGAATTGCTCATAAATTTTTTAAGATTTCTATCTCTACAGAGCTGTCTTTTTTCCACTTCAAGCTCACGGCGAGTAGTTATCTTTCCATTTATGATATCCTCGATGATGATTCGACATGCTTCTTCCATTAAGTTCACCATATAAATTTTTCAATTTTTTTTAAGATTTAATTTAATTTAATTTTCTTATTAATATATTATATTGCTTTTAAAATATTAATTTATTTTCATATATTAATAAATTTTATTACTATTAAAAAAATATTTAGATAAGTTTATATAATTTTCATTTCATATTCTTAAATAATGGAAATTATGTTCAATGATATGGAATATAACTGACATTCTATGGCATAATTTCATTAAATTAATAATTGAGGTAATAGAATGAAAATTAAACAATTATTAGGTATGATGGCTTTAGATGCTAACGCAAATGAAGTAGGTAAAATCGATGATGCTGAATTTGATCCTGTAGAAGGAAAAATCAATGCAATAACCATTGTCCTTAAGAAAAACTTCATCTCTTCCAACAAAATCGAAATTGACTTTGAAGATGTAAAAAGCATTGGAGATTACGTTTTATTAGATAAGGAAATCAACAAAGAAGCTGCAATTGAAGAAGCTGAAAAAGCAAAAGAAGCTAAAGAAGAAGTGGAAGAAGTTGAAGCTGAAATTGTTGAGGATGAAGAAGTAGAAGAAGTGGAAGAAGAGGCTGAAGAAGCAGCTGAAGTAGAAATAGATTAAATTTAATTTTTATTTATTTTCTTCTTTGAATACTTTTTAAAACTTATTGGTGATAATATGAGTATTTGTGATATTCGAGGAGAAACCATTGATATAGGTTCTTTCATAAGATATACTGGTACTGGTACCATAAGTAAAGTTGTTGATTTGAAAGAAGAAGACAACGAGCAATGGGTAAAATTAGATGAACCTGCCTTATGGTATGCAGCTGATTCTTTAGAAGTCGTTAATGAAAAAGACATCGTTGATTCAGATAACCTTGATAAGGACACTCTTGAGCAAGTCAAGGACATTAAGGAAGGCTATGAAGAACTCAATGCTAACCTAAATGATATTCAAGGTTGTGAAGGTGGAGGATAATTATCCTCTCTCTTTTCATTTTTACTTTTTTTTAAATTTTTTATATTATTAAAATCAAAATCCATCTATTTTTCATATTTTTTCAAATATTTTTTAGATCTCTTTTTAAAAATAGTGAAGAGATAATTAATTAATAATTATCTGCGAATTTCTTAATGCTTTGGGCTAATTTTGGACCAATTCCATCAACTCTCTGAAGCTCTTTTTCTGAATATGGTCTTAAATCATCGCCGAATACATCAACCAATGCTCTTGCACGACGTCTACCTAAACGTTTGACTCCAATCACAAGAGGGATTATGTCTTCCTTTACACCATAGTAAAGCCTTGCAGAAAGGAAATCCAAATCTTTTGAATAGGTGTATTTTCCAAGAACCTCAAGGGTATTCTTTGTAAAGCGGACAAGCAAGGAAGCTTCATATGCAGAGCGCCTAGTTGATGAGGAGTATACATGATAAGCATTTTCAATTTGGTACTCAGTCC
>JAGCBE010000543.1 GCA_017652345.1 Methanobrevibacter sp. | reverse complement strand
CATCTACAACAAGTACCATATGAACATATTCCCTGTTTTCCTTAAACTCTTGAAGCAAGTCCATTGCAAGCATGTTTTCAGGTACAACCAATGGGGATTTAATGGTTGCCTTAATATCAACATCTTTGCCAGAGAAGATTTCACTTAATAGGTCTTTAGCTTGAACTACACCAATGAAGTCATCTAACTCCCCTTCAGCTACAGGGAAAATGGATCTTTTACTGTTGATGATTCTTTCCTTGTTTTCTTCCAAGTCATCTTCCAAGTCTATCCAGATGATTTCACTTCTTGGAGTCATTATCATATCCACTTTTTGGTCATCTAAACGGAACACTCTTTTAATGATGTCTTCTTCCTCTTCTGCAATGGTTCCGTCTTCAATACCTTCTTCAATAAGAAGCTTGACTTCCTCTTCAGTTACAATATCCTCTTTCGGCTTGGAACCAACAATTCTAAGAGCAAGGTTGGTAGAGCTGTCAAGCAATCTGACAATCGGCTTGCAGATCCATGAGCTTATTTGCATGAATTTTGCAGTTTTCAATGAATATCCTTCAGGGTCGTTCAATGCCATTCTTTTAGGTACAATTTCACCAATGAGGATTGTAAAGTATGTAGTTACAAGAATAACAAATATGAAGCTTAATTGGTAACTGTAAGGAATGTATGGGCTAAAGAAATTACCCATAGGTTCAGAAAAAGTAGTTCCACCAATTGCCCCTGTGATAATTGCAGTGAATGTTATACCGATTTGTACAGTGGATAAGAAGTCACTGACATTATCCATAAAGTCTAAAACAAGTAATGCTCTTTTATTCCCATCTTCTGCGATTTTTTGCATCCTGATTCTTCTTGTGGATACAACAGCAATTTCTGCAAGGGAGAAAAGTCCATTAAGTACAATTAAAATTATTATTACTAAAATTTCAATTCCTATAATTATCGAGTCCATTTCCATTAAGTCCTTAAACAATTTATAATTTCAAATTTTTAATTAAAAATAATATTTCTCTTTATATAGTAATATATTTCTATTTATATAAAGACTTTTTTATAAGCAATATGATATTTATTAATTCTATTTATAAATTTAATGTTTTTTTAGCATTTGAAATGCATTATTTTTATAATTTTTTAATAATTTTGCTATATTTTACATCATTTTGGTAATATTTTAATGATTTTTAAAATTATGATGTGGATAAAATCTGATTATAATTCTTTCATTTTCCTATCAATTTGATTGAGGAACTTATTCTGTTTAAATTCCTCTGCAGTGCTGAACATGGATCCACCATAGATTTCCTCTTGCATCTTTTGGACTGCATATGTTGCATCCTCTGCAGTTTCCACTCTTTGAAGGATTCTGCGACTTTTCACTTTAATTGTTTTTCCACAAGTGCATTTTCTTGTAGCAACTCCTTTTTTAGCATATAAAACTCTTCCACAGTCGCATCTGAATATCACGTACATATATTTAACCTCCAAAAATCTTCATGAAAAGAGGAATAAACACTTGTGAAGGCAAGATTATTAGAGTTGCAATGCTCACTCCAAGGTTTGTTCCAACAACTACAAGCAAGATTCTAACGATATTGTTATTCCATAAGTCTCTAAAGCTTTCTATTTTTCCTAAATTGTTAATGTCCTGTTTTCTCACCCTTCTGAATTTAGCTTCTGCAAGTCCTGAGAACCATCCTGCAGCAAGCAATGGGTGAATTATGGTAAGTGGAGCAACTAATCCTCCAATTATTGCAGATTGGATTTTAGATCCAGATACAATTGAACCTATAAAACCCATTATCATACTGATTACAACAAATTGTACAATGTCTCCCTCTATATGGATTCCATTCATCCAAGCAAGAAAAAATATCACAACAAATGAAATTGGAATTAAAGCCAAAATGATTTTAATCCAAGGGATTCCCCCTTTCTTATCCATATCATTTAGCTCTCTGTAGCTTGGAAGTGTTTCAGGGTGGTCAAGGTAATCGATTATTCCTTCCCTATGTCCTGCACCTACAACAGCTATTACCTTATCTTCTGGAATGCCCAATATTCCTTTTGCAAGGTATGCATCCCTTTCCTTAACAAGTGCTGTGTATGCTCCAGGTGAGATTTCCTTAAAGTATTCCATTGCTTGGTCAATATTGGATTGCTCTTTAAGCTCTTCAATGTTCAATTCCTCTTCATCTGATGAGAACACTGAACCAACAATTCCATATATGAATTTAAGCTTTTCCCAAGTGGTCATATTGTTCAATACCCTTTGCAATGTGACGTTAATGTCTCTGTCAATGAGTGCAATTCTGCAGCCGATCTCTTCTGACGCTTCAATTGCAGCGACCATTTCAGACCCTGGCTTTATGTCCACATCTTCACCGATTTTGTTTTGCATATAGGAAAGAATTGTTGTAACTAGGAAAACACCTACTTTGTTTTCCTTAATGATTTTAGTGATATGGATTGAGTCATCTTCCACGATACCGTTTCTCTCATTCATTAACCTTTGGTATCGTCCTCTATCCAATTCAATAGCCACTACATCAGGTTGGTCCTCTAAAATAGCTGCCCTTACCTCATCAGCACTATTTTGAGACACATGTGCAGTTCCTATAATCTTTAAACATTCTCTAATCATCAGATATCCTTCTTAAAATGTTTTTTCATTTTTAAGTTCTTTTTAATATTACTATTTAATTCTTATATTAATTATATCAATTACACTTATAAACTTTTTGACAGTCCGATTGGAATCTATTCATTGTACAATGTGATTTTCCCATCCTTATAGATTCCAACATTTTCGCTAATGTTTTCCTTGACGCATAGATTAACATCATCTTCATATCCCAAATATGCAAGACGACGTCCTGATTTTGATTTGATGGAAACCTTTTCCACTTT
>JAGCBE010000542.1 GCA_017652345.1 Methanobrevibacter sp. | reverse complement strand
TAACTTAAATATTGACTTCCTAAAGTGAATATTATTAAATGGTCAGGAATAATAAATAGGATATAGAAAGTTTCTAAGAGTTCTAATCTATATAGCAAATAAACTTAGCCTGATTTGCCCGATTAGCTCAGCTGGTTAGAGCGCCTCGTTTACACCGAGGAGGTTTTCGTTGGTTCAAATCCAACATCGGGTACCATATCCCTGAGGTAGAAAATTCGCTAACATCTGCGTCAGCCTGGAAGGGTGGGACGAAATGATGGGACTATAGCGTCCATCCTGGGATTTAATTATTTTTAAAGGTGAAATATAATGAATGTATATAGAGAATTAGATCAGGTAGATATTACAAAAATCATTGCAAAGCATTTTAATGTAGATTATGGAGGAGTTTGTCTTTATACAGAAAATAAAACTATTGGTTATGGAATGAATGAAAGAGAAACTACTGTAATCAAGGCAAAAGTAGAAGAAGAACAAACAGAAATTTAATGCACGCGTAGCTCAATTGGCAGAGCAATTGATTTGACTGAATAGCTTAAGTAAAGCGCCATAGTAAGTCCGTAATGGATGATATCTTAAAGGAGGATACTGCTATGGAAGATAAAAGTTCGAATCTTTTTTCAGTTCACCAGTAATCAATAGGTTGAAGGTTCAAGTCCTTTCGCGTGCTCCATAATAAATTTTTTAATAATAGTTGATTTTTACTTTAGAATCCATTATAATAAGAATGTAAATAATAATTAATGGAGGAAAAAGAAATGATCATACAGAAAGATTGGGTAAGATTTAAATCCGCACATAAGGATATTTATACTGGTATTTTTCTTTTCGGATTTATTCCTCTTTATATTAAAAGACAAAGAGTAAGTCGATTCTAAGATATGTAACTAATCCGTAATCAGTAGTTGATTTTTTAATCGTATTACTTTATAATTAAAGTATAAAAAATAAATGGAGGATATGAAGATGTCTTACTTCGATCGTGAAAAGAATCCTTATGGTATCAATAAGAATGCTCATTATTTTGCCCTGATGAATCCTATCTGTGGTTTTGGATTTTTTGCTGATGCTGATAAGCATGATTGGGTGGAATGTGAGATTGTTGAGGATCGCTATAAAGTCGATGATGGTTATAAAGTGACTTTGAAGCCTCTGGACAATAATCACGCTTATGAACATTTTTATCAAGAAGATTTCATTAGCCTGATGAAAAGTGGTCATATTATCGAAAAGACCGATGACTCGCTTCATATTAAACACGAAGAAATTCATATTCCTCTGACCGATATGGTTTATTTGGTTTTCAATGGCAATTATGTTGAATAAATATTGTATGGTAGTTTAATGGGAGAACATCTTCGGGAAGAAGAAAATGTGGGTCCGAATCCCATCCATGCAAAAGCTAGCATGAAAGACTAAGAGTTAAATATTGCTGGGTATTTTAATGGTTAGAAGGCTTCATTAGTTTGAAGTGATGCAAGTTCGAATCTTGTCTCAGCACAAAGGCTAGCGAGAGGACTAAGAGTGACATAATTGATTTGATCAATCAATGAGATGTGCTACAATGATATTCGTGGAGTGTCGAAGGCCAAGACAACAACGATATTAATTGTAAAGTAATCCACTATGAATGGATGAAACTTAGTCATATGCGTCCGTGGTGTAATGGTAACACAGCAGACTTTTAATCTGTCAGAGTCAGGGTTCGACCCCCTGCGGACGCACCATCGAAGATCAATGAAATCACTTGAGAGTTGATATCACTCAAGATAGAAAGTAATTGAATCTGAGAAACTCGTAGAGATAATGCGCGAGGATAAACAAAAGTCATTATCTAAGCTCTTGAATTAGGAGAGGGATACCAAGGAGCAGTGCTTGGGAAGTGAGATAGCGGAGGCAGACTCTCACATAATTTATCGCGGCGTAGTGAAGTTGGTTATCATGCCTGCCTGTCACGCAGGAGATCACGGGTTCAAGTCCCGTCGTCGTGACCATTGTGCGTCGGTTTGAGATCATGCACAACAGCTAAAAATCCTTCTGCTTACAGTATTCCGACACAATGTAAGAGGTATTAAGTAATTGTTGAAAGAGAGAGCGACGATTACCGAAATAAGAGAGAGCCCAAGACTCACCAAAATCATATAATTATGAAGATCGCCGAGACTAAATAATTCAAGTATATTCTTCTTAGAATGGCAAACTTATTATTCAAAGCTATCAGGATATGTGAGAAGCTGGTCCTGAGGTAATAATTATATGAATATGATTTAATGATATTATAAGATATACGCCTGCACCCGCCATGCAGTTTATCATTAAATCAATATGGGGCATTAGCTCAGCTGGGAGAGCACTGGATTTGCAATTCAGATGTCACCGGTTCGAACCCGGTATGCTCCACCAAAGTCAATGCTTAAGTTATTTCAAATTGACTTTAATCTTTTGAAAACAACGCTGAGAAGTAACAGCTACTTTACTTCAAATGTCGATATGGTGGAATTGGTAGACACGTTTGCTTTAGAAGCAAATGCTGAAAAGTATGCAGGTTCAAGTCCTGTTATCGGCACCATCCTTGTTAGGGGCAAGGATTTTTGACAGTTTCATGTGTGTTACTAATGTAGCAAATCATGCATTAGTAACTATGCGGTTGTAGCTCAATTGGTTAGAGTACCTGCCTTCCAAGCAGGATGTTGCGAGTTCGAACCTCGTTAACCGCTCCATTGGAATAAATGATCTATTATGTTTGTGACTGCATCTTAGCATTTATTCCTTATTGAATTACTACCTCCCTTCTTAAAAACTTATTAGATAAATAGCCAATTTATTTAATAAGTTATATGGTCCCGTCGACAAGTGGTCTAAGTCGTCGCCCTTTCACGGCGGAGTCGTGGGTTCGAATCCCGCCGGGATCACCAGTCTTGGTTTTTGTAGTTAGTCTCACAATTATATTTTTAAAGCAAGGAATAGATAGTTGATTTATTCCTTGCTTTAATTTATAATATAAATATAATAGGAGGAATAAAAAACTATGATTAAGAAAATCTTTAAGAAATTCCATATTATGCTTTTCATTCCGATTATGATGATTGCTTGTGTATTTATTTTTAAAGAAGAAAACGATAATTCATTTCTATTAGAATATCATGAACCAATGAATTGGATAGATCCTAAAATCATTTCTCATGAACTTTATCATATTAATCATGCAAGAAACTTTACCGCAAATCTAATTACTGTAAATAATAGTATAAGAAAAACTTATGCACTAGAAAAATTCCAAGAGCAGAAAAGAATTGAAGAAGAAAAGAAAGCAAAAGAAGAAGCTACTAAATTAAGTTATAATAATTATCATTATTATTCAGATACTAAATATTTCACAGATGAACAGCAATTAAGAATACCTGAAGGATATACATTAGATGAAATCAGAATGTTTTGTACTATGGTATATGGAGAATGTGGAGCTATTACGGGAGATGTATTAATTACATATTATGATGAAAATAATAATCCTGAAAATAGTTTTTATATTGATGCTAGTTATATGCATAAATTAACCGCTAGTGTATTATATAATAGAATGAAACATAAAAGTTTTCCAGATACTATTTATGGAAATTTAGTAAAGAAAAATCAATATACAGAGCTTTATACGTATGAATCTCAATCTTATTCTTATTATAGTGGAAGTAGTAGTAATTGGTATAATGTAGTAAATGAAGTTCTTGAAGTATTAAATGATGAATTTGATATACCTGATGATGTAATCTTTCAAAGTAATTTTAGTAATCTTGGTAGTAGATATTTTGCAAAAATATATGTAGATACGGGATGGTTTAGGAGTACGAGTTATTATGCCTATGACTGATGAAAAGATAAAGAATTATTTAACCTTTGATAATTTTAAGAAACTTTTGATTTATTTTGCAGAACATTCTGAATCATTATGTGATTGTTGTAAAAATAATATAGAATGCTTAGGTAAATCCTGTCCATGTTATGAAACATTTCATGAAGGTAGAGATAAAGATGGAAACATCTATTATTGGAGTCAAGAAATATCTTGTATGGATTTGAACTTTGGAGATTGTGAAATGTACGAAGGCACAAAATGCTATGACTGTATTCATTCAGAAACAGGATATGATGAATTTGATTGGAATGGAGAAATAAAAGGATAAAGATGAATTACGATATTATTTATAACGTAAAGATTAAATGTGAAGACATTGATTGTTTTCCTGAAAGAAATGGAGATTGGATTGATTTATTTACTGCGGAAGATACAGAATTAAAAGCATTTGATTTTAAATTAATTCCGCTTGGAGTAGCAATGAAACTTCCTGAGGGGTATGAAGCAAATGTAGTACCTAGATCTTCTACTTATAAGAAATGGAATGTTATTCAGGCTAATAGTTTTGGAGTAATTGATAATGCGTATTGTGGAAATGATGATCAATGGATGTTTCCTGCAATAGCTTTAAAAGATACATTTATTCCGAAGCATACAAGAATCTGTCAGTTCAAGATAATGAAGAATCAAGCAAATATTCAATTTAATCTTGTTCATGAACTAGAAGATAAAAATCGTGGTGGATTTGGAAGTACGGGCTAAGATAGAAATATCTTAGCCTTTTTTATTCATAGTTGATTTTTCAGTTAATTTATATTATAATTAATATAATAAATGAAAAAAAAGAGTGGAGGGATACAGCGAATGATTACAATTACAGATAATAGAGACCACACTGTAAAACAGTTTAAAGATATTGACGAATTTGATTATTTCATGTGTAAAGATAATCTATATATGAAGATTCCTGATGTTATGAAATATGGCCATGTTTTACGAGCAGTAAGAATTAATGATCCAAAAGTAATAATCTATATGGAAGATGATTATCCTGTAGAACCTGTAGATCTTTCAATTATTATAAAGAGTCCAAAGGAGTAAAAAATGACTATACTTAATGAATATATTTATGAATATGTAATAACTCATGTTATTTGGAAACCTTATTCTTGGGTTGGTATTATTCTTGGGTTGATTATCATATTTGGTGGAATATGGGTTATATTTGATTCTGCTGATGATATGGAATGGCTTGGTGGATTAGTTATTGGAATTTGTCTGGTATGTATTTTCTTTATATTTTTCATCAGTAAGGAAAAAGTTCCGGTTACTAGATATGAAGTTATTCTGAATAATGAAATAACATTTAATGATTTTAATGATAGATATAAAATTATTGAAGAACGTGGGGATATTTTGGTTGTGGAGGAAAAGGAACATGATTGAAATTAAAGATTGTAGAGGAAGTTCTCATGTTCGTTTTGCTAGTGTTCGAGAAGGAACATTTTTTACTTATGGTAAAGATGCATTATATCTTAAACTTCCTGCAGTAATGAAAAATAAAGAATATTATAATTGTTTTCATATTAATGCCGAAAAATTATCTTCTATGGATTGCGATGCACTTGTTCAGCCCGTTGATATGCAATTGAGTATTTTGAGTAATAGGATGGTGTAAGATATGAATATTATTGATGATCGAAGTAGTGCTAAATCCTTACATTTTAGTGATCTTGATGATGGAACCTGGTTTATCGCACGTAATACCAACTGGTTGAATATGAAATTGAATAATGATGATTGTGATAATGTTTTTTGTCCTGAAACTTCATCTCTTGATTATGTTTTTCCAGCTACACTTGTTCAGCCAGTGGATGTTGATATTATTATAAGGAGAGATAGATAAATGAAAATTATTAATAAGAGAAATGATGATTTTGATCTAAATTTTGACGATCTCGAAATTGGAGCAGTATTTGAAGCAAAGATTGAAAATGAGACATATTATTATCTTAAACTTCGGAGAATAGAATTTCGTAGTGGTATGACTGCTAATGCTCTTAGGTTAGATAATATGATATATGAGTCTTTTATAACTACAAAACCTGTTAGACTCCTTAATGCAAGTATTGTAATTAATAGTTGATTTTTCTCCATATATCAATTATAATTATAATTGTAAAAAGGATAAGGAGGTAATTACAATGGTTAATGAAATGGATGTTTTCCGGTCTAGGGTTCGTCATACTTTTGCTAATCAGTGGAATGGACTTCTTGGAGATTTCTGGTATAATGAAGCTCGCAAAGAAGTTGAACGTCTTTATAATGAACGCGATAACATGATTATTGAAGAAGACGGAGCAGTTCGTTGGAAGTCCAGTGGTAATTATCTTCCTGATGATTGTATGGAGAAATTGGAATATGCTCCGTATGATCTTAGAAGTAAGATCTCCAGAGAGGCTACTAAGATTAAACGAGAAATTCAGACTCAAGAATTTCTGGAAGAATATCGTGAGCAGACGAAGCATCATGTCTACACTGAAGAAGAGCTCAAAGAAATGAGAGATGCTTTTGGTGCGGGAGCAACTGTAGTTGATGTTTTTGCTGGTACAATTATTCATATTCTTTAATGAGGAGAAATAAAATGCGTCAATATACTATTACGGAACTTCAAAAAATGAAAAAAGATGATCTTATTCATCATATCATGAGACTGTATATGGAATACGATAATCTCGAAGATGATTATAAGGAACTAGGACGTAATTATGATTATCTTAATGAAGAATATATTGAATTATATAATATGATAGGATAAAGATATAATGGAAGGTATTGAAATTTTACAAACAATAGAAGTAGTTACTCATGCAGATGTTTGGCTTGCTTGTATAGTCTTTTTTGGTATTATTCTTATAGTTTTTCTGTTCGCCGTTATTTCTAATGAAGCATATGATATTCCAGTTTTTATACTTATAAGTATTCTTTCAATTGCATTAATCTTTTCAATCATAATGTATAAACGAAGTGCAAAAATGCATATTGAATATATGGTAACAGTAGATCAAAGAGTAAATGTAGTTGAATTTTTTGATAAGTATGAAGTAATAGAACATGAAGATAAACTTTGGAGAATAAAGGAAAAGGATAATGATAACTAAAGAAACTGAAATTCTAAATTTCATTAAGAGGTTTTAGAATAAAGAAACAATAAAAATATTTACTGAAGGATGTTGCTATTGGTTCGCAGTAATTCTTGATAGAAGATTTAATATTGGATTTGGCGATAATATCATGATTGATTATGTAGCAAATCATTTTGGTTGTAACATAAATAATAAAGTTTATGATATTACTGGAGATGTAACTGATAAATATAAATGGGAATACTGGAGCTTTTGTACTGATAGAAATCTTATAAGTCAGATTATGAGTCAGTGTATATATTTTTAAGGGAGATATTAAATGACACTTAAAGAAGTTTGTGAAATAGGATATGCTTGTGGGCTCACAACAATTCAGGAAGCAATATTTAATGCTGAATTACATTGGGATGTATTCACTACATTTAATGATTTTGATAAGGATTTTAATAAATTATATGAAGAATGTGATTCTATTGATCCTGAATGGGGAAAGAAAGATATTTTAATTCAAAGTATATTTCCTGATATTCATGATGATTTTCCTGATTTTATGAATGACTCTCTTGAAGGAGATTGTTATTGATGAAGTGGTATGTATGGCATAATACAAGAGGTACTGCTAATCAGTATTTCATATGTAAAGGTACTCATGTTTATTGGTAGATACCTAAGTGGTTAAGTAAACTATTTAGGTGCATAGAAGAAGATTGAAATGAATTTCTTGAAGGAGAATATACATCTTAATGAAATTAGTTATGTTTATTATTGGATTATTTGTCGGAGTATTTCTAGGAATATTAATCGCAGCTTTAGCTAATGCTGCTAATAGTTATGAAGATGATAATTAATAGTTGATTTATTATCTTAAATCTATATAATTAAAGGGAAGATAAATAAATGTATTATAAGCAAATTAATTCAGTTGAAAAAGAAGCTATAGTTCATCTTAATGGAAATGAAGTTTTAACTATTCTTAGATTACTTCATAATTCAAAAGCAGACGAAAAGCTACATAAAGATTTTTATATATTATATGAATTAATGATGCATGGCAAATTAGATAAAGCTGCGTTAGAATTATCTAATTCTATGATGGAGAATGAAAAGGATACTATATAATGAGCATAATTATTAATATTCCTCAATTAAAGAAACCTGATAGATGTTTAGAATGTCCTCTTGATTTTTATATTTGTCCTCATCAAGGTGTATTAGAAAATTGTCCAATACAAGATGTTCCAAAAGGTACATGGACATTTGATCCACTTGCAGGAGATTGGGTCTGTTCTGAATGTGATTTACATAGTATGGAACATGGAAAGTATTGTCCAAATTGTGGAGCACAGATGGAGGGATAAAGAATGACTAAATATATTAATGAAGAAACTCTTAGAAAATTAATGTATGAAGAAGCATTTGAAAAAGATTCTGATATGCAGAAATGGGATAGTGGATGCTGGATTAGATATAAACTATTCGAAAATTGTTTGGAAGCAGTACCTGCAGAAGATGTAACAGAAATAAAGCATGGGCAGTGGGTAGATAAGTGGATGTGTTCAAATATGACAGGATATGAGTATGCTTGCCGATGTTCGGAGTGCAACGAACCAACATACAGAATAAGCACCCTTGAACCGATGCCGCCATATTGTCCAAATTGTGGTACAAAGATGGATGGGAGTGACAAAAATGCCTGAGTATATTGATTGGAAAGCGGCGCTGTCACTAGACCTCTGTATTGGAATTAATTGTCTGGATTGTCCGTTCGAAATAGATTCGACCCATAGTGCTAGCGGGTGCAAGGTTGAGGACTTCATGAAAGCCATTCCTTCTGCTGATGTAGTAGAAGTACGGCATGGATGTTGGATATGGTTGGAAGAAGATGAAGATGACTTTGAAACAGATATAGTAGAATGTTCTTATTGCGGGAAATCTTATGCAACTCACTTTTCAAAAGAATCTTTTTTGAAACATTCAAATTTTGTCATAATTGTGGTGCAAAAATGGATGGAGGACAGGAAGAATGAAAACGTATCTTGATATAGATGAAATTTTGAAGCATCGCCGCAGATATATTGGGCAAGAATATGATGAACCTTATCTGGTCTCTGCCGTTCCTGAAGAAGTAATTCGTTCCTTGCCGCCTGCTGATGTGGTAGAAGTAAGGCATGGACGGTGGCAGTTTGAAATTGATGAAAATATGTCGTGGTGTACAAAAGCAATTTGCACTTCATGCAAACAAGTCGTTGCTGATAATGCGGATTTAATTCAAACGTGGGGGAAAGGTTTGTTTTTGCATGACAATTTGTATTGCCGCAATTGCGGCGCAAAGATGGATGGAGAGTAAAAAGAATGATTCCAGTTTTAATTTATAATATAATTGTAGTCATTTGTTTCTGCGTTTTAGCATATCTTTTTCAACATTGGTGGATTGCTTTATTTGCATTTTTACTTATTTTCACATACAAGAGGCATACAGATGAGGATGATCATAAGAAGGACGGAGGGAAAGATGATGACATTTGATGAAATGGTAAAGTACCTAAGAGAAAAAGCTGGTGCTTTTGATTATCAAGGTTGGACTGAAACGGCAATCGACTATGAGTTAGCTGCAGATGCTATTGAGAAATTAAATAAAGAAGTTATGACTCTACGAAGTAATTACTGGGATGTTACGTGTGACCCGGAATATCGTGAAAGTCACTTTCAGAAAAATGAGTGGGGTGAGTGGTGATATGGCGATAAGAGAAGGATGGAGGGCAGGATGATGTATGAGAATCTGGTTAAGCGGCTGAATGCCTACAGCGCAGAACATGAGCATCACGGCGGCATCACAGCAGAAGCCGCCGATGCTATAGAGAAATTGATTGAAATTATCCAGAATCATGACTTCCTTGAAAGTCTTATAGAGCCGGACTGGATTCCTGTGACGGAGCGTTTGCCGGAGAAGAATCAAATTGTTGTTGCTCATAATGGGAAAGGAACATGGGATTTTGGAATGTTCCGTGGAATTTCTCCTTCTGGAAATCCAGAATACTGGCATTGGAAGAAAAACACGCTCAAGCATGTCAAGTGGTGGATGCCAAAAGATGGTGCGCTTCCTGAGCCACCGAAGGAGGAGGAAACAGAATGAATGAAGAGGTTGTTTTCGTGAAGGAAAAAGATATGGGAGAGCTGATCTTTCAAAATCTGTTTTCTGATGAAACAGAGAAGTTCTTTGACTGTTGTACATTTAAGTCCATGAGAATGGCTTTTATGCAAGGTATGAATTATGCAGGTTTGCTTTGTTTTGCAAGGCTTGAGAAATATTATGCGATAATTCATCCTGAGCCGCCGAAGGAGAAATGAATATGGCAATAAGCGAAGCAAAGATGAAAATCGTTATTGATAACTATTTTAAAAGTGAATGTGATGTAAATACATCGATTCGAGAAGCATTTGAGAAAGGTTTCCGTATTGGAGTTCAGAAAGGAATGCAGATTCGACCAGAGTCATCAAAGGAGGAAGAAAATGATTGACTTTCTATTTAGTCTTCCTTGGTGGAGCCTTCCTTTTCTTATATATGCAGTCGCAATCATTTTCGTTCCTGTAGTACAGTTGATTGATTATAAACATGATTGTAAGAAATATGGGAAAGAGATTGCAGACGAGATTGCTAGACGCTATCTTTAATAGAAGGAGGAAAATTATGGTTGAAAAGTATAAGGTCATTACACTTTGTGGGAGCAGTCGATTCAAAGACGCTTTCATTGAGTCTCAAAAGCGTCTGACGCTGGATGGGAACATTGTAATCAGTGTTGGCCTTTTTGGACATTCGGGTGACAAAGAGGTTTGGACAGAGGGAACAAAGGAAATGCTTGATGATATGCACAAGCGAAAAATTGATATGGCAGATGAAATTTATGTAATCAATGTAAATGGATATATTGGCTCAAGTACAAAGTCGGAAATTGAATATGCAAAGGCTACAGGAAAAGAAGTCAGATATTTGGAACCTCTGAAGGAGGTTTGACTTTTGAGCATCTTAATTAAGGGCATGGAGATGCCGAAAAGAGGAGAAAGCTGTCTCGTCATAACAATTACTCCAGATGGAGAAGTCTATAAAAACGTATATGATGCTTCGTTTAAAGTAAATCAGCTTGGAGAGGCCATCTCCGTCCCGCCACATGGAGATTTAATTGATCTGAGTACAGTGAATCTTGAAAATGGACCATATGAATATCGAGACTGGGTAGAATGGGCACTAGAACAATATCAAGACGCTCTTACCTTCATGCGTGGTGACTTATGAGAAAACCCACGGAAAAGATGATTCATTTTGCAAATAAAATTGCATGGGGACTTGGAATGGATAATCCACCAGAACAAATTAAAGAAGATTTTAAAGAATGTTCCATATTTATTCAAGAAAATAAAAATAAGTTCTATAAAAGAAAATATGAACATGATAAATGGATGCATGATATGGAAATTAAACATAGAACAAATAAATATAATAGTGAATACAGTATGCCTTATGCTGAAGGAATAGCAGCTTCCGATTATGGAATATTCCCTTGGGGAAATAGTTAAGGAGAAATCATAATGACTGAAATGGATAAACTAATATTTGCATTAAGAAATTGTAATATTCATGATATTGAACCTGGAATTTGTTTAAATTGTCCAATGGTTAGTTCAGAACTTCGTGTAGCAGAACCATCATGTAAGGTAAAACTTATGCAACTTGCTTCAAAGGAATTAGAAAAGTTTTATAATCCTGAAGGTTTTAGTTGCAGAAATGAAACTATAGAACATCTAAATAAAAATCCACGTGTAGGCCAGAATGCAGAAATCTTATATAGAATCGCATTAAATATTGCAGAAGTAGTAGATCAGCTTGCAGAACAAAATAAATATGTAATTGCTAGTCCAAAGGAATATTAATCAATAGTTGATTTTTATTCCTTTTTCCTTTATAATAAAGATGTAAATAAAAATTATGGAGGATACGAAAATGGATAGAAATTATGTTTATGTATTTCCTACTCCGCATAAGACTTTTAATGTGGTAAACTATAGTGGAAAATCGGAAGTTAATTCTTTCCTTCATTTATTTGATATTTGGGGAAGCAGGGGACATCAGAAGATGTGTTCAGATGGTAATCATTCTGCTTTCTGGTTTGAATGCAGCGATTCCTTTTTTGTTCTTCTTCATACTCAGGAGATGGAAAGAGCATTTGAACGTCTTGGTGTGATTCTTACTTATGACGATAACCAGATTATGGACATTGATTAAAGGAGGATGTAGTAATGACTCAGTTTAAACTTTGGATTGATGATATGAGAGAGCCTCCTGAGAATGAACCAAAATATACATTTGATAATTCTGGATGGCTTTGGTGCAGATCAACTAAAGAAGCTATTACAGCAATTAGAATGTATGATAGAAGTTTTAATGCAGAAACCATTCTGATTGATTTGGATCACGATAGTGGTACTTATCAGGATGAAGGTGGAGATTATATCAATATTCTGAATTGGCTCGAAGCTTCTGGTATGGTTGATACTGGATATTTCTTCCATATTCATTCTATGAATCCTGTAGGTGTTCAGAATATGAGAGCTATTATTGAACATAATGGTTGGAGGGAAGTAAAATGAGAGTCATTGAAGAAAGACATATTCATGAAAAAGAATCCTTCTGTACTCATTGTGGATCTACTTTAGGATATTATCCAGCAGATATTAAAACAGAATGTTTGCGTGATACAATTATTTATGTGAAATGTCCAGTTTGCGGTAAGAATGTTATACTTTATAAATTCAGTACAAATGATGAATATTTTTACTGGGTCGATAATATACTTAAAAAATGGAGGGATGGGGTATGAATATAATGACTCCTGAAGAATTTAAGAATAAAATGCAAGAAATCTATGATAAATCTTATGGTGGTGGAGAGGAAGGTCATATCATGGCAGATATGCTTTTTTGTGAAGTTCTAACACAACTTGGTTATAAAGAAGGAATTGATATTTTTAATTCGATGGAAGTGTGGTATGCTTAATATGATTGAACCTACAACTCTTGCAAGTGCTATGTGGCTACTAACAGCTGCTAGAAATAAACTCGAAACTGAACAAATGAATCTTTATCAGAAATTTTTAATTATGATTTCTGAAGAAAATAAAATTATATCAAGAAATGATTTAAGTGGAGAATTTATTGATCTCCTTGCTGAATTTCAAGAGAATCAAAGACTAGTTAGAAAGCATAATATAGTCATAGATGCTATTAATCATCATCTAAATACGAAATGTGAAGACGCAATAAAGGATATGAAAGAAAAAGGAGAAGCAGAAATATGATTCAAATTCGTACAGGAACATTTGAAACTAATAGTAGTTCTAGTCATAGTTTGGTAATTGCTCCGAAGGCATATACGGAAGTTTATTCTTATATGAAAAATGAAATTCCTGATTATAGAGTTGATGATGGAGTATTTTATCTTGGTAGATATGGTGGCTTGTATTTTGGTAGATCTCCATTTCAGGTTCTTTATACAATGGAAGATAAAATCAGATATGCTTATGCTTGTTTTGAATATGATGTAGAAAAAAGAGCAGAGTTAATTGAACTGATTATGAAACTGAATCCTAAGATTACTAGAGTATCTGAATTTGAATACAAGCATGATGAAGAAAATTATCTTCAATGGGTAGAAGATGGAAAACCGAACGATGAATATTTCTATGTAAAACATCCATCAGTAGGAACAGATGAATCATATCTACAAAGTTGGATGAAGCAATATAATTTTACTCTTGAAGAATTTATTACAAATCCGCATTATGTAGTAATTGTAGATGGTGATGAATATAATTACTTTAAAGATATGTGGAAACTTGGAATAGTAAAAGAAGATATGTATCAGAAAAAGCCGTGGGAATAATTATATGGAAGAAACTGTTTATGTTGAATTGAATGATGTTTTACAAAAGGTAATTGATTTCGTTACATCAGGGGAAATGAGTGACGTTGTTTCTTTTTTATCTGATGAAGAAAGATCTACATATATGTCAGCATTAGGAATGGCGGGATGTATTATTTCTGCAAGATGCAAAAAATTTTATGCACGACCTACCGAATCTACAGTAAAAGCATACTGGAAACCTATTACTTGTCGTGAAATGTATGGAGGAGAACCTGAAGCGTGGTATAGTCATGGAGATCCAATCGCATGTCATCTTTGTTCTAATTGTAATGGTGATCCTTTATTCGATGATAGTGGAGAAGAATATCTTTCCGATTTTTGTCCTAGTTGCGGAGCAGATATGAGGTCAGAATGAAAACTTTAACTCAAAAAGAAAAGGCATTAATTCTTTATGGATATACATACCGTCTTGCACAAGAAGCAAAAGAAGAGGGTTTATTTAAAGATTTAACAATAAAAGAAATTATTGATTTATATTTGAATACGACTGATGCATTTGAAAATTATGATCCTGAGTAACTTTTGCTACTCAGGATGTTTTTATTTATAGTTGATTTTTTCCAATTAATCAATTATAATTATATTGTAAATAGAAATTGGGGGTAATGGAAATGACGAAGATCGAGATTATGGAATATGCGAAGAATCATAGCAATCGTGAAGCAGCTGATATGCTTCTTCTTCTCGGTTCAGAGTTCTTTCTCGGAACCCTCGATGAATATAATGAACTGATGGATATGCTGGAGGTAGAATAATGAAAAAGATGTATATCGTTACTTATCATAACGGAGAATATGAAGATTCTGTGGAATTTAATCTGGTAGCATTTTCTAATCGAGAGGATGCTGAATTTTTTATTGAAGAAATCATTGAATATTGGGATAATCCCGAATATCCTCCATATCTTAATTTTCTTCTAAATCCTGAAATTCATAGTAGTTTAAGATGGATGGGAATTCAGCTTGATGAAAATGCGTTCGATGTTCAAGAAATTCCATTCTTATTTTAATTTGAGGTATACTGATGGAACTTGGATGGCTTTCTCCTACTGGAGAATTTATTAAATGTAATTTAATGGATCATTTATTCATTGCTAAAGAAATTGCAGATAAACTGAAATATCCAGTTTATGATAGTAATAAAGATAGAATGATTCATGATGACGATAGATTATATAATCATGGTTGGGCTCATATAACTAGGTCTCTTCTTGGAGCTCATGAATATATAATTAATTGGACACAACATCTTACTTCTGAACAAAAACGATATCTTAGACCAATCTTTGAGGATGATAATATTTCTATTGATAGAATATCTAGGTTTGAATGGGAAGAGGAGGAAACTAAATGAAACTTTACAGAAAAATTTGCGCAGTTATTTCTCTTGCTATAATTTATGCGCTCGTTAAAGGGAATAGTGAATTTGAATTATATGAACGGATTGCATGGATTATTGGTGTTTCCTGTTATTGTATTGCATTTAATACTGCGGAGGATGATGATTAATTATGTTGGAAGATCTTACTATTGGTGTTATTCTTGTAGCAAAGCATGGATATAAAAATGAATTTAATAAAGAAGCAATCAAAAAATTTCTTTCTGATTATACGCTTACTCCTATTCAATATTATCTGAAGGATGATATAACTAGAATTGTAATTACATGCTTCAAAGATTATATTGGAAATCATAAAGCTCCAAGATGGGTAATCGACGAATTTTTCATGAATAAATATGGAATTCATAATATGAACGATACAGATTCAATTATTTCATGTTTTAAGACTGCTCAAGTTAGAGATTGCTATGATAGTTTAAATAAGAATTATGAATATGTAAATGGTTTTCATGATTTTGAATTTAATGAACTGAAATTGATTTTGGATTAAAGGAGTATAAAATGGAAACACCACTTGAAATGTGTCTAAGAATTTTTAATGAGAGAGCAAAGTTTTACTATGAAGATTATCAAGAATATTGTAAATGCGGTGATGATGAATCTGCGAATAGAGCATTTATAAAAGTAGAAGTTTATGATGAATGTTATAAGATTTTGTCTGTTGCTTTAAGAGGAGATATAGAAATTCTAAAACAATATGATTATACAAAAGATTAATTAATAGTTGATTTATTTCAATTTATCCATTATAATTAAGGTATAATAAATAAAGGAGGAAATTTCGATGCGTTGGAAAAATGGTTGTCTTCATAAGGATGATTTCAATGATGTAGCTTGGGCTATGAATACTGTTAGTAATATTATGATGGTTCCGCACCTTGCGGGATTTACCGACGAAGACGGCACTGATTATTATGCATTTGATCAACTTCGAGATTGGGAAGATATTTTTCGTGCTATCGAAATTTTGAATCAACTGATTTCTGCTGATAAAATTCATGAGGAGAATTGATTATGGATATCAAGGATAAGATTGCGAAGTTGCTGGCCCTAGCAGATAGTCCTAATGAGAATGAAGCTAAGTTAGCTTTGCTTAGAGCTCGTGAATTGATGGCCCAGCATAAACTCCGTCCTGAAGAATGTGTCAAAACTCCGAATATGACAGTGGTTAAGAAGACTTGCATGGTCGAAGTTAGCAAGACCAAATATAAATTTGCAGTTACTCTTTCTCAGACTATTGCAGATTATTACTGCTGTCGTAGTTATTATACTAAGATGCAGGGTAGTCGGATGCATAAGATTGGATTTGTTGGTTTTGAAGAAGATTGGCAAATCTGTTCTAAGATTTATGAATATGCATTTGATTGTATCAGAAGTGGATATGAAGATGTAATTAAGCGGAATATGCACAGAGATGGTGTTACTCGCAGAGATCTTGCAGAGTCCTATGCTTATGGATATGCAAGAGGTATTCGTGAAGCACTTAAGAAGCAGAATGATGAACATCAGGAATATGCTTTGGTTATGGTTACTCCGAATGAAGTTTTGGAAACCATGAAGAAAGGCTTCAAGAGTGAAGCATATAATACCAAATTTAATCTGAATCAGACTTATCAGAATAAAGGATATGAAGAAGGCTTGAACTTCAATCCTTATAATAAGATTCAGAATGCTAGAACTAATCGTCTTCAGTTGAATTGAGAGGAGAAAATTAAGATGAATGATCTGGAATTTATTGTAGAGCTTCTTATTAGAATGGATCAATTTGATTATAGACTATATGAAAAACTTCCGGAAAACTTTAATAAAGGTAGAGTTAATATAAATCTTACTTTTGAAGATGGTCAATTGAAAGGAGAGGACATTTATTAATGAAATTTCTTGAAGTAACTACTGCACGAGAAAAGAAGATCCTTATTAATCTTGATAATGTTATTTCTATTAGTACTACAGATCAGGATGATATGGAACGCGGTAAGTTTGCGGAAATCCTTCTTTCTAATGGTGGAATTTGTAAGGTTAAGAATAGCTATGAATATCTAAAGAGGATGCTTTCTCCTGATACTATTTTTTAAAAAGGAAATTAACAAATATGAATAAGATTATTATTGATGGTAAGGAATACGAGCTGAGTGCGGAGCTGGTAGAGAAGATCAAGGCGGAAGTAGTAGCGCAGGACAAGAAATATCCATTTGTTCGGAATCAAGATGTCCGATACTATTACATCGGGTCTGATGGGACGGTAATAAGGACAATCGACGCTGGCAACAACGTAATGGATGACGGTCGATTTCTCATCGGCAACTACTGTCGAGACGAGGAGCTTATGGAGCAGAGGGCGCTGCACGAGACGTTGAACCGAATGCTGTGGCGGTTCAGCGAGATGAATGGCGGCGGCGAAAAGCGCGGGGGCTGTTTTATCTACCGCTCCAACATGGAAGATATGCGTGTGGGTCATTGTACCTATGCGACCTGTGGCGATGTGTATTTCCGTAAGAAAGAAGTGGCGGAAGCGGCCATCGAAGAAGTAGTGAAGCCGTTCCTGGCGGCGCACCCGGAATTTGTGTGGTGAAATAAAATGCTGGAAACTCTTCTTGTAATTTATCTTGGAATTAATATTCTTACTTGGACTTTAATCATTCCTTGGATACTTATGTATCTGAAAGATAAATATTATAATCATGAAGATAAGACAAATGAAACTGCAACTACAGTCATTGAACCTACCGCTACAGATAATATTCATCATTCTGAATATATTAGCGGAGAAGATTTCATGAATATATTTTCAGCTATGGAATCATATACATATTTTGATAAACAAGAAAAGCCAATAGAAAAATTTTATTATCAAGGAAAATATTTAACTAAAGAAGAGGTTATAGAGAAAGCACTTGAAGTACTAAGAAAGAATATCAACTATTAAAGAATAATTTAATAGTTGATTTTTTATTGTTTTTCCATTATAATAATAATTGAAATAAATGATGTGGAGGGCAACAAAATGAAGAAGTACACTGCAAAGGAACTCAAGGATTTCGTAGACCGTGCTTACAATTTGGATCGTATTGAAATTGCTTTGGAATACATTGGAAAGCTCACGTACATCAGTAAGGATCTCTATTATCAGCTTTGCATGGATTTGTTTGAGCGTCGTGAAGAAATTCGTAAACATTATAGGTGGACTTCTTCTTATGAAGGAAATTATAATTCTAGTTGTCCTTGGAACGCTCCTGGAATGAGTATTAGAGATTTTATTTAATGTAAATATATTAAGGGGGACTAATTATGAATAAGAAGATGTTTAAAAAGACTCCTGAGGAACTTCAGGAGTACTTTAAGTTTAAGCGTCATGGATATTCGGTTCCTCCTAAGAAAGGTAAAGGATCTTTTAAGCGTAAAAATAAACATATTAAAAAGGTGAATAAAGATGATTAAATATTTTTTGAAAGTTAGTATTAATCCTACTCCAACTAATCCCCACCAGTGGCCTACGAAAATTGAATATTATGGTAAACGTGAATCTCCTATTGGAGGTTTTATGATTCCGTCTACAAATTATCTTTTTCTTTTTGGTTTTGGTTCATATGAGGCTGCTGAAAAAGCAAAAGAACGCAGAATGGAATTTTATAATAGAGATGATAATAAATTCAAGACTTTTACTCATGATATTGAAATCATGAGTGCGGAGATTTAAAATGACTATTAAAGAGTTAGTTCAGAATTTAATTATTTGTTCCAATCCGAATGTGTCTTGTTTTGGATGTACTAATTATAATGAATGTACTTTGGGTGGCGTGGAATATGTAAGCAAAAATAGAGCAGCATTAATGGAAAATTCTGCAAAGGTTATTGAAGCTTTTATGGAACTTTGTAAAGTTGGAGCTTTTGAGATTGATAATTATAGTCCTGATGAATTTAATGTAGCTCTTATTAATGATTTATGGAATGCATTTCAGGAGGAACAATTTTGACATACGAAGAATATAAACAATTGATTTATCAATATTATGAAGAATATGATAGACTTCTTCAACTTCAGGATGATGCAAGTAATCCTTGGATATCACCAGAAGAATTAAAATCTAATCAAGCCTTATTTGAAGAAGAGTATAGAAAATTCGATAAGAAGTGTAAAGGTGAATATATTACATTTCCTATAGTAAATAAAGATGGTACTCATGAATTAAAGATGAAAAAAGTAAAAGAAGGAATATATGAAAAAATTATTCCAACATTTACTTCATGTAATTCTTATCTTAGAGCCATAGTTAAATTAAGAGATGTTATGGGAATCACTGAAGAGGATGAAACTCTTTGTTGCAGTAAAGAAAAATATCATGATACTATTCAGGATAAAGAATGGCTTGAAAGAAAAATAAATGAATATCAGAAAGAATTACAAAAAGCAAAGAAAATAATTCAGGATTATGAAATAGTTCATAATGGTCCATGGGAGGAATTTTAATTATGAAATGGTATGATGATTATGTATTAAGTAGTATTTTTCTTTATTACTCGATTTTTGATAGATCAATCAAGAGGAAAAAGAAGTGGCTATAAGTAAAGAAAAAAGAATATAGGTATATAATAAATATAATGGTCATTGTGCATATTGTGGAAGAAAAATAGAATATAAAGATATGCAAGTAGATCATTTTAAACCATTACATGCGTGGAATACTGAAGATTGTGGAGCAGATAATTTTGATAATTTAATGCCTGCTTGTAGATCATGTAATCATTATAAACGTGCACATACACTAGAATTATTTAGAGAATATATTTATGAAATTCCTAAAAAACTTAAATCTAATTATATTTATAAAATTGGATTAATTTATGGTAATGTAATAGAAAACGAAAAGCCAATAAAATTTTATTTTGAAACTTATAACGAGGATGATAATAAGTAATGCTAACTTGGTATGTATTTTATGAAGATTTCAATGCAAGAAAAATAATAATAACAAATATATTTAAACATTCTTCTTTCATAGAAGATATTAAAAAAGCAATCACTAAATATAATAAAACTCTAAATGAAAAAGAATTTTGGGAAAAGATAGATTCTATTTTAAGATATTACTATTGGAGCAAAGCAGAAGCAGAAACTGTAGTAACTTCATTAATTCATCCAGAAAAATGTAACGATATGAAAATTGATATATATGATCAAGTAAAGATGAACTGGGATGCTTTCAGAGAATATTTATGGAATCATAAAAATGAAATTAAATAATAGTTGATTTTTTAAGATATAGCAATTATAATTATATTTGTAAATAATAAATAAATGGAGGACAGAAAAATGTTTGCTGACACTATGATGTATGTAAGGAATATGCCTTGGAGTGGACTTGGCACTGAAGTGAAGGAAGCTCCGACCAGTGCCGATGCTATTAAGCTTGCTGGACTGGATTGGGAAGTCGAAGGTCGTCCAATCTTTGATAACAAAGGTCGTGAGATTCCTGGATTCATTGCAAATACTCGTACTGATAATGATGAGGTGCTGGGTATGGTCACTAAGCGTTATCAGCTTGTTCAGAATAAGGAAGCATTTGCATTTACCGATGAGCTTTTGAAGAATCCTGATGTGGAAGTTAAGTATGAAACTGCAGGATGTTTCAAGGGTGGTAAGCAGGTTTGGCTTCTGGCTCGGATGCCTGAGCAGGAAATCCTTGGCGATGAAGTTGATCCGTATGTTTGTTTTACTAACACTCATGATGGTAGCGGTAGTATTAAGATTTGTATGACTCCAGTACGCGTTTGGTGCTCGAACACATTGAATCTTGCACTTAAGACTGCAAAGCGTTCTTGGACTACTAAGCACGTTGGTGATATTACTTTCAAGATGGAAGAGGCTCGTCAGACGCTTGGAATGGCTCAGGATTACATGAAGGCTCTGAATGAGGAAGCTCAGATTTTGGTTGATACCAAAGTTGAAAGCTATGTGCTTGAGGAACTGATTGATAATATGTTCCCTGTAAACGCTGAGACTTCAGAGCGTAAGATTCGGAATGTAGATGCTATGAAGCAGAATTTGTTCAATTGTTATGATATGGCCGATATTGCTAAGTTCAAGGGAACAGCTTGGGGAGCTCTTAATGCAGTAAGCGATTTTGTTTCTCATGTGCAGCCTGCTCGGATGACTGAAACTTATCAGGCTAATAACTGGTCCAAGATTATGGTTGGTCATCAGATGCTAGATAATATGTATTCGATGGTAAGGTAAGGAGGATAAATAATGAAATGTGCAGAATGTAAAGCATGTGAGCATGAACTTTGCACCATTGGTATTTATCCATTCATTCAAAGTAAAAGTAAGAAACTTGGATGTGCTTTAAATGGTATTCAAGTTGATTATTACAGGAAGCAGAAAGCTCCAACTGGAAGAGATCTGATTAATCAGATGGACAATAAAACTTTTGAATTCTATTTTCTGGATGCAGTATGTGATTATGTTCAGGAACAAGAAAAAGAATGGTGTAATAAGCAAGAGAAATGCACTGGATGCATTGAAAAATGGCTAAAGGAAAAGCATCTAAAAGATAGTTGATTTATCAAGAATAATTTAATATAATTTAATTGTAAATAAATTTGGAGGAATAAATATGGATAAAGTTAAAATCACTGATACCCTTGTTTATTTAGTTTGGGCTTATCAAGGAGTTCTAATGATAGGAACAGATATAGAAGAGGAATCAGCTAAAGTAATTATTCATATATCTATTCCTTCAAATTCTTTTTTAAGAGATAATGACAAGAAAGAAATGGCAGGAGACTATCTTAGAAAGTATGTACAGGAAGTAGCTAATGGTGTAGCAGCTTCAATGAAATTCAATCAAGGAATAGATGTAGAATTCAAAATCGAAGAAAGACAAGATACATGGACAAAAGATGATGCAGGAAATGCAGTAAGAGAAATGATGGAAAGAATGTTTATGGGAAATCCATTTGAGGGGGTTATGTAAAATGGGTAGAGGTCGTCCGAAGGGTAGTAAGAACAAGACTAAGATTAATCTTTTTCAGGACATCGAAAAAGAAGAGGTAAAAATCGAAAACCATATAGAAGAAAACGTATCAAAAACTGTCGATAACCTGGAAGGTAATGTAGGTACTCCAGAAGAAAAAAAGTCTATTAAAACTAACTCTAGACCGCTTAAAACGTATGGTATCTGTAATAAGTGTGGTACCCCGATTTATATGAGTCCTGTTGCAATTAATCTTTCTCATTTGACCGGTAAGGCAACCTGGCATCGTAGATGTAAACTTGAACGCATTGTGCTATGTAATTCTTGCGGGGCCGAGCTGAACAACCTAATAGATAATTGGATTTTAAAAGATCATCCTGAATACGTTAAATGGGATATTTCAGAAAAAGAATTTTAAGAAAGTTAAAATTAATAGTTGATCTTTGAAAAATAATTCGGTATAATACTAACGAAGTTAGTTAATTAAATCCATTAAATAATAAAATTTATTAAATTAAATAGATATTATTAAGGAGGATATAGAAAATGAAGATTAATGATTTGAAGAAGGTTTTGGAGAATATTCATCCTGGTAGCTTTTTTAGGATTAAGTATTCTGTGGAAATTCCTTTGAAGGCCGAATATAGGAATATGGGTTATAGGATTGTCAAGACTGTTTATACCACGAGCCGTACTGGAGTTCGTTATATGAAGATTAATGGTGTAACTCCTTCCGAAAAGAAATCCAATAAGCCTTCTAATTGGTCTTGGGAAAAGAAGAATTATATTAGTTATAATTCTAATACTGGAAGTTATTATTTGAATTTATATCCAATGGGTATGAATACTTATACTAAAGTTGAATATAAGTATTATAGAAATGATGATGTAGTGGATGTTGATAATCTCTCGTTTTATAAGGATATGATTATTCCTTCATATTTTAAGAAGGATGGAGGATTCGGCACTAAGATTCTTAAGATTAAGATTGATAATATTATTGAACTTTATCAGCATCCGGAAGTTTGGAGGAAGAAGAAGGCGGCATGACATATACTTTGGAAAAGAAAGTAGATGGTGAGTGGTTTAGGGTTGGAAACTTCTTTAAACCACTCGATATGATAAAAGAAGCATTTAAACTTGGAAAACTAGAAGAGGTATCAGATATAAGAGTATGTACTTATACTGATCCTAGAACATGGAGTGATAAATATGTAGACAATTCGAGAATGTGTATTTGAAACAAATAGCTCATCAACCCATAGCGTATCAATAAAATTGGATAGAGAACACGAAACGGAAAAATCCATTGCTGAATTAAAAATGCATGTTTTAACCGATGGATTTCTTCATGTGAGTTGCGAAGAATTTGGATGGGGTCCTGAATGGTTTAATGATTCGCTTAATAAATTATCTTATTTGATTACATTGATTTGTGAAATGAATAATATTGATGGTTGGTACTCAGAAGCGAATGATGATGATCTACGAGCTCAATTAGAAGATGTTGAAGATTTTCAACATCTAAATAATTATATTAAAGAATTAATTCCTGAATGTAATGGAATTTATGTAGATTACTTTAATGGATATATTGACCATCAAAGTTCAGAAGGATTTCATAGTATTAATGATTTTCTAAGTGGACATAGAGGAGCATATATACATGGTACCTTACCATTAGAAGATTTTCTTCTACATAGAAATATTCTTTTAATTATAGATAATGATAATCATTAAAAAGGAGATAAATAAAAATGAAGACAATTAGATATGGAACATTTGAAACAAATAGTTCGAGCACTCATTCATTGATTATTTGTACTGACGAAGAATATCAGAAATGGATTAATGATGAGATGGTTCTTGATAGGGATTATGAACGGATCGTTCCAATGCCAAGTGATAAAGAACTTAAGGAAGAGGATTGGAGATATATTAAGTATTCCGATTATGATTATAGAATTGATATGGAGACTTTTGATGAAGATTATACTACAAAGCATGGAGATAAAATCCATGTATTTGGTTGGTATGGATACGATGGTTAAGGAGAATTAATATGAAAGTAATTAGAGCTGGAGTATTTGAAACTAATTCTTCTTCTACTCATTCTATTTGTATTTGCACTGAAGAAGAATTTGATAAGTGGAAGAATGGTGAATTGTATTATGATGATTATTCAGGAAAAATAATTTCTCTTGAGGAAATTCCTTTGGAAGAACGACGTCTTGTAGTTCTTGACGAAGATGCCGAAGAAAATGAAGATCTTTACGATGAAATTATGGATGCAAAAGCTACTTATCAAACTTTTGGTTATGAAGGATGTCTTGAGTGGTATAATAAAAAATTTACTACTCCAAGTGGAGATAAGATGGTAGCTTTTGGATGGTATGGATATTGTTAATGAGGTAATCAAAAATTAAATAATAGTTGATTTTTCTTTCTAAATCCTTTATAATTAAAGCATAAAATAAATAAAGGAGATAATAAAATGAAGACTAACGTTATTACGATGAAAGAGTTCCTGGAGCGTAGCGGTAAGACTTGGACCATCACTAATGACTGCGAGTTTCGTGGAGTTATCTCCGGTTATGTCTGCGGCTTCAATCTTGAAGTTGAAAAGGATGGTAAGATTGATTGCGGATCTACTGTCTTTGATAATGATTATGAGGAGATCCGTAATTCTCTGAGGGATTACAATGATCTTGGGATTAGCGAGGAGCTTTGCTCCTACAATGGTTGGAAGCCGACTGGGAATATCGTGTTCCGTGGTTACTTCACTGAGCATTGGGACTTTGAAGAAAGAGAATTTTATTACAAGGAAGCTTCTGAAGAAGTAGAAAATCTTTGGAAGGAATACGTGGTAGCATAAGGAGGTATAAGGTAATGAATCTTATTGGAAGTTATATGAATGGAAATTATAAAGTAAGTATTTTCGATGATGGTACAAAGATCAGGGAAAATGATTTGGATTTCTTTGAACCAAATACTGTGGAAAGTATGGATATTAAGATAACTAATAAATGCGATAAAGGATGTCCTATGTGTCATGAGGATTCTAAGTCTAATGGTATTCATGGAGATATTCTAAGTCCTTCATTTCTGGATAAGCTTCATCCTTATACTGAACTTGCTATTGGAGGAGGAAATCCTCTTGAGCATCCTGATCTCGAAGAATTTCTTCTGAGATGTAAGGATAAGAAATTTATCCCTTCTATGACTGTAAATCAAGATCACTTCATGAAGAATATTCCGCTCATTAAGAAACTTTGTGATAATGAATTGATTTATGGTCTTGGTATTTCTCTTACTGATCCTACCGATGAATTTATAGAAACCGTTAAGCAATTTCCTAATGCAGTCATTCATGTGATTGCAGGGCTTTTCTATAAAGAAGAATTGGCAAAGCTTGAATATCAGGACTTGAAGATTCTCATTCTTGGTTATAAGAAATTTAGACGTGGTGAAAGCCTTTATTTGAAAGATCCCACTTTGATTGATTATAATATTCTTTGGCTGAAGAAGTTGCTTTATATGTTTAAAGTAAATAGATCCTTTAAGTGCATGAGTTTTGATAATCTGGCAATTAAGCAGCTCGATGTAAAGAATAGTTTGAATATGTCCGATGAAGAATGGGATATGTTTTACATGGGAGATGATGGTCAGGAAGAAATGACTTCGGCTTCTATGTATATGGATATGGTTGAACGGATGTTTGCTAAGAATAGCTGTTCTCCTTATAGGTATCCTATTATGGATACTATTGAGGATATGTATAACTTCTTGAAGGAGAAAAAGTAAATGAGTGAATATAGACGAGAAAAAGTACTTCGAGTCCCTATCAAAAAATATATTCCTGATATTGATTATGATGAATTTGAATTGAAGCATAAAGACATCATGGGATATAAACCTGGATATTTTGATATTATGTGCACTAGCGGTGGAAATATATATCTTGATTTTATTCTGGAAGTAGATGAAGATCATGAAGGATGGTGGGGTAAAACCAGACATCTTTTCCCTAATGAGTGTATTAAGTATTATGATACTTTTAGATTAATTATTCCGAATATTAAAATGCGTGATGTACATCTTGTAGAATATTGTTGGTGGACAGCAACAGAACCTGAGGATTATTATAGTCTTAAAGAAGATGATTTCTGGAAAGAAATTCCTGATGTGTCGGAGTTGAAATAATGAGAAGAATTATTGAAACAAGTATTGATTTCGTACATGGTGATGATACCATAATTATATCTACAGCTCGTCAAGCATATATTACTTAGATAGAAAAATGGCAAAAGTAGTATCCTGATTATGTAAATATTATTCATAAAAATGATGATGGATCTTTATGCGTATAGATTCCTAGTAGCTGGTTTAGATTTCCAAAGCCTAATAAGAAATTCAGGAAGGAATATACTGATGGAGATATATGATAGCACAGTAATCTATAAAGATTAGACTACAGATGAATTAAGAACCGTATATAAGAATATTGGAGAAGAATTAGTATTACGAAGAGACGAAGAGTTCTATAAAATTAAAAACGATCTTATGAAAATACTAGCTCAAATTCAAGAAGAAGGTTATAAACTTCAAGTCATTGATTATGATGATAATGAACGTAGAATTGAGATTCGAAATGTAATGCAATTTGATCTTTATGATCCTGTTATTGAAACATCGGAAATTTAAAATTTTTTATTCTTGTAAATAAATATTGATAATTAGTGCTAAATTAAATTAGACGCTAAGATGGAAAGGATAATGATAAGGTGTCATTATCCTTTTTTATTTATAAGGAGATGAAAACATGAAATTTAGGTTAACAGAGCAGATAGGTGGCTTTATCTATAATCCTAAAGATCCTGAGTTGCAAGGATATGAATTAGAATTAGATGCATATGAAATATATGATAGATTAATCGAAGAATTTGGTTTAAAGAAATTAGCAGATTTATTAATTGAAAATGGGTTTTGCAATGAAGCAACTTAGAATGAAATGAAGGATGCAGATGAAGGCTATCTTGCAGAAATAGTAATGGATACTATTACAGGAGATAATATTTATAATCTATTAGCAGTAGATGAATTTAGAGATATAGTACAAGAATATATTTCTGATGCAGAAGAATAGTTACTTATAGATGTTGCAGACTCTGCTGCTTTTGAAGCTTCTCATGGTCCTGAAATCTAATAGGTGGTATAATGAAGATTACATTAACTGAAGAAATATTAACTGAAGGTAAAAATCTTCAATAGACATTAGATAGATATCGAGATAAATTTAAGAAAGCATACGACCCATTTGAAACATCAGATGACGAAGCAGATAAGTTAATGCTATCTGTTATTAGAAAGGATCCTACATATCAATCGGGTGGAACAACTACTGGAGATTATGGAATTTGGTTATTAAATCAAGAATTAAAAGATAATATTAGGAAATTTGAAGCTACTAAAGATATTTCTATAACTGATCTTTTAAATGAGTTTATTAAGAAGAAAGCAAATTTAGCAAATAAAGATTTAAATAGTTATAAGAGTCCTGATGAATTATATAAGATATTATCAGAAGTTCAATTAACCGATAGACAAAAAGAAAGAAAATTAAGAAAAGATATTTCAGGAGCAAAGCACGTAGGTAGCACTGCTAATTTTGATATTTATATTCCTCAAACCTATGAGGCATCATGTGCATTAGGTAAAGGTAGTGGCTGGTGTACATCTGATTCAAGAACCAGATAGTATTTTGATTATTATAAAGATAGATATGGTGGAAATTATTATATAATAATTTCCAAAGATGGAAAATATAAATATTAGATCCATTTTGAGTCATAGCAATATTCAGCAGCAGGAACTAATCCTGATATTAATAATCCAAATGAAGAGGAAATGCTTGAATATGAAGATATTATCTTGAAGTGGCCCGAATTAAAAGACGCGTTGAATGATATTAAAGCAAAAAGTGATCCTGCTATTGTTATTAGAGATATGTTAAGTGAAATTATAGGTAGTGAAGAATTGACTCTATAGCTTTCAATCGATGATATATCAAAATACATTAATTTACATAATTCTTTATTATAGTGGTTTATAACTGATATTACTGAAATCCCACCAATAAGAGTAATGAAAGAAGTATTTAATAATAAAGAAGTTTTTTCAAGATGGATGTCTATCGTTAATTAGAGGGATAAAAATTAGATTTTAAAATCAGATGAATTAGAAAAATGTACTTATAGTGCATTCTAGTTTAAATTATTAAAACGTATTCAAACTTTAAAAATTTCTGCAAATAACATTTATCTTAATAATACTAGTTTGAGGTTCAGTGTATTTGGTGGAAAAGGTTTTGTTTATAGACTATCTCTTATGGATTTAGCGCATGATATGCTTGATGGTTTTGGTTCTGAATATTTAAAGGAGTTAATTAGTCATCAAGAATTTGATGAATTGGAATCCTGGTTAAATGAAGTATTTCCTCAAGACGATGAACCAAGATGCACAAGAAATATTTTATCCGTTACAAAAGATAGGTTAAAAGATGATTTAGATAAAATTCCGTCAATGATTAAAGCATATTTTTCATCAGAGTCAACATTATTATTTTTCTATGAAGATTTCGAAGATAATATAATGGATTTAATAGACGAAAAAAGATTTACTCAACAAAACGCAGAGGACTAAAGATGAAATTTAGATTAGTAGAAGCATATAAAGACAGAGCATTCATCGAAGATGCATTTAAAGATGCAGTATATGAAACAATACCAAATAAGAATGCTGCAGAACAAATGATTAAAAGTAAATTAGAATTAATGGATGATTATGATTGGGAAGCATTAGAGCAATACGTAAATGATTTACAATTTCCATTAGTTATATGTAGAGGATTAAAAGCAGAGTCAAAAGATAAAATAGATTTAACTCCAGGAAATCTTGGAATAAATTGGACAATAGATCCAGATTTATTTTTTGATGATACAAGTAATTTCAACGATTTAGATTTTGTGGTAATTGGAGAAATATCAGAGGACCAAGTAGATTGGCCTAATACTATATAGAATTACATTTATTATTCTTTAAAATCAGATTTAATAAATATTTATCCTGAAACTGAAGTAACAATAAAAGAAAATAGTAATATAAGAAAATTAAAAGTAGTAACAATAGATGAATTAGCAGAATTATTAGAGGACTGATATATGAAAAACTATATTGGAAATAATAACGAAATAAATAAGAAAAAATATAAGAAGTCATTACCTCCGAAATTAAATACAGATGCAGGAAATGTAGAGCATAATATAGAAATGTTTAATAAAGTAAATTCAGGAGATGCTAATCTAAGTAGTGCAGCTGGAATGAATGGTATGGCAGAATCTTATGATAGAGAAAGTTTGATAGCTAGGATAATAGAATTTGGTAAGCATTATAATTTTGATAAATATACTGATGCTCAATTAAATGCAATGCTTAATAGATTAGTTGATGCAGAAAATTATAAAAAAAGAGTTTTACCAAAGCATCAAGATAAAATTGATATATAGAGTGAACGACATATAATGAATGATGATCCTAGTTATAATTTTGATGATCCTGAAAGAGAAGGAGAATATAGAGTGGAAAATTTAAGAGAAGCTCTAAATAAATTAGATCATTATTGTATAGATAATGATAAAAGATTTCATGATTTAAGAAGCTTATATGAGAATATTCAACATCAATTAACTCCACAAGAAAAACAAGAATTAAAAAAGCTAGTGGATACTACAAATGATCCAGATGCAGTAAAAGCATATTTAGACAGTAAAGATCCAGAAAAGAAAAATGAAGAGTTAGATGAATCAGTATCTAATTGGGAAGATGCTTATACTGCATTTATCAATATTGTAAATAAATATCTTCCAGATGTAGATAGAATTGATACAGAAGTAGAAAACTTATATTTAAAGAATGCAGGAGATCCTGCATTTGATAAAGCTTATTAGAAATGGATAGAGGAATATGGGGATGATATTGATGCTGAAGAAGAAGATCAAATGGCAGAAGCGGATTGGTCTGATGAAACAGATGTTGATTTCGATGAATCAATAATTACAGAAGCATTAAATCAGGTTAAAGATAAATCTTCAGAAAATCTAATAGCATTTATAGAATCAAATCATCCAGAAATAGTACCAGTTAATATGGATTCCTATCTTGAATGGTATAATAAAGTTGATGCGAAGATAAAGCCATTACTCGAATCAAATGATAATCTTACTTATGATGAATTAGTAGCACTAGCAAAAGAACATTATAAAGAAGGCGGAATGGAAATCATTGAGTTTTGGGATGAAAATTCTTTAAAGGAATATGAAAAAGAATTTGGTCCAATGACTAAGAAACAAGCAATTCGTCTGATGAAAGTAATGGGAAATGTAAGTAAAGACGAAGAAGAAGCTGGAGAATATTTTGCAAAACAAACATTTGATGAAGGCTTAAATAGAAAGGAACTTGAAACATTTTCAAGAGCAATATTCAATGCAGGGGACAAAGCTGAAGCATTAGAAATAATTGATTAGATTTATCAATATGATAAAGATTTATCTTTACAGTTAAAAGATATGTGGGATGAAAGCGCATCCGATGCATATAACACTGATAAACTTTCTGGTTATTTATTAAGATATTTAGACGAGTCTCTCAATGAAGATACTGTAAAGCAAGGAAATAAATGGGTTAATAAAGGTGATTCAGGAAAGACTCACGGTAAGTTCGACACTAAAAAGCAAGCAGATGCTCAAAGAAAAGCGATGTATGCGAATGGTTATAAAGGTGAGTCATTGAAGGAATCAGGAGATTATTATACTAGAATGATTGATATAATTCAAGGTCCTCAAGTTTAGAATTTTATATCCAAATCTGTTCATTAGTTAGACTATAATGATTTAAAAGGTGCAGTACAGGAATTCAAAGATGATTTAGTAAAGTTTCCAAAAAATGATCTTGATATAAAGTATGATTGTGATAAAGATAGATTTTATTAGAAATATAGAGCACTTGCTGATAAATGTAAGGAATTAAAAAATTCGTTACATCCTACTGGTTATGGTAGAAATGATTTCATTGATATAAAGAAGAAAGAATTATGTGATATAGTGTTAAATAGATTTCCTTATGGTTGGAAAGTTTATAAAGGTGTATCTGAAAGATAGAATGTAACGGAAGATATTGACGACACAATAGCAGCAAGAGAACGTAGAGACAGAATAGAATATTTAAAGAATTAGATAAAAGAAGAAACAAAAGATTGGCAAACAAAATTTGGAGATAAAGGATCAGTAGATATCTTTAAAGAAAATGATAAAAAGATAAGATATGCTATTAGTCCATTTATTAGACATGATGATGGAGAATCTTTAGATGTAATTGAAAAGACATTTAAAGAAATAATTAGAAAAACTAATAAGTATTTTAATTTAGAAGGTAACGATAAATTTAGATTAAAATTAAATCCAATGTTTGTAACAATTATTTGTCCATAAAAATTTAAAAAGATTTAGTATTGTAAATATATTATATAGATATTCTGCTAAATTTATATAAGTAAAAGAAGGTAGATAATAATGGCAAATACATATGAAGTCGGAGATAGAGTTAAGATTGAAGTTGATGATTTACCTTATGCAGGAACAGTAATTACTTATGATGATAATAATTATAAAGTAAGTGTAGATGGATTAGGTAAAGTAGTATCAGCAGAAGAAACTGATTTAACTCCATTAAGTTAAAAAGGAAATTGATAATGAAAAAATTAGTATTAGATGAAGGATTATTTGATGATATAATTGAACCAATGATTCCTGAAACCGAAGCTACTATTGAAGTAATAGATACGGAAAAATATTCAAATGAAACGCCAGATCCTGGAATGGATACTGGACTATCAAATTTAATTATAAAGGCTATAAATGATGAATGGAATACAATAGCTGAATATAATAATTTAATTGCAAATCTTGGAAGTAATCCAGATATGATTCCGGTAATTCAAGATATAGTAGCAGAAGAGAATGTTCATGTTGGTCAATTACAAGAAATACTTCTTTAGATTTCTCCAAATGTACAGAATATAGAAAAAGGAGAACTTGAAGGAATAAAGCAACTGTAGGAACCTACAGAATAAACAATAGAGGTTATTAAATGAAAATTTAGAAATTAAATGAGAATATGCCAAACTTAGATAAAGTAGTGTATAATGATGATTTAAATGCAGTAACTGAAATGCCTCCAACAATGTCAGATGCTTATATTGATTCTGTAGAAGCAGATAAAGCAGTAGAAGATATTATAAAGCCTGCTGAAGAAATAATTAAGGAGAAACCATTTCTTGGAGCAGAGAAGCAACCAACACCCAAAGAACCAGAAGAAGCAAAAATAACTTTAGATGAATCATTATTTGAAGAATCAGATAGTTTAAGAGATAGAATATATGATTTTTTAGATGAGTTAGGTGGGTATGCAGATTATAATTAGAAAGTTGAAGATGTTTCTGAAGAGTTTGGAATGTCTCCGGATGAAGCAGAAGGATACGTCTGTGATTGGATCCAGGATCCTTACAGAGGCTATGATCCTGAATGGCATGATACTGCAGATCAAGAAGGAGAAGAAGATATTCCTGATGATATCTTAAAAGATTATATAAATAGTATTGAAGTCGAAGAAGATGAAGATTTTACAGAATCATTAAATGAATCTGATTTAGCAGCAAACGATCTTGGATCCTATAAAGATCAATTAAAAATTATTAGATAGATAGATAAAGCAATTCCATATTCATTAAGATATAAGGAAGCAAATTTCATTGAAGATGATGGATATACCTATTTATATTGGGTTGCTCAAGAACCTTTTACTAAAAATGAATTAGAACATTTTTAGGATTCAGTAAATGATATTTTAGATAGATATTATGATTTTGATATTGTACCTTAGACTAAATTAACTGTAAGGGATGTAAGTAAAGGGTATAAAACAGATAAATTAAATAATCGATTAATATCAATTGATCGGTATGGATATATTGAAAACGATGATTGGTACTGGAAAAAATATTCAGATTATCTTGATGAAAATTTAAATGAAGAAGATAAATCAAAATTAGCGTGGGATGAATTAGGAACGGAAGAAGCAGAAGAAGTTGATTTATGGACTTTAGTATATAATTCTTTATCCAAAGAAAGAGATTTAGGAGCATCAAATTCAATAAAGAAATATGTAACTCCTCAATTATCTTTAAAGCAAAGATATGATCCAATTAATGCAGATAGCGAAGGAAATATTATAGTATACGGAGAAACAGAAGAAGAATTTAATCCGGCTAAAGAAGTAGCAGATTTTCATAATTTAAAATATAAGATAAAAGAAAGTCCAAAGAATTGGGTAATGAAACATCCAGAACAAAAATATTCATGTACCATAATAATTCCTGAAGATCAATTAAATAGAAAATTAGAATTAAGAAATCCGGACGTTAAAAGAGGACGTCCAAAGAAAAATTAAAAAGGATGAATAATAATGGCAAATAAAACATTACATTCATTACAATTTCCAGGATTATCAGATACATATGTAGTGCCAGAAGAAGCTCAAGAATTTAGTAGTGAAAGTACATATGCAGTAGGAGAATTTGTAACTTATCAAGGAATTCTTTATAAGTGTACAACAGCAGTAACTACAGCAGGTTCATGGACTGGAGCAACTAACTGGAGTGCAACTGATGTAGGTACAGAATTACAAGATACATATGGACCATCCAGACCTAATTTCTCAGTAAATAATCCAGTAATGGATGGTCCTGCAAGTCCTGGTAGTGCAACAACATATGCAAGATCAGATCACGTACATCCAAAAGATACTTCAAAGTTAGATATTCCGGAGAACTCTGGTACAGCAGGTTAGGTACTTACAAAGACAGCAAGTGGATCAATTTGGCAAACCCAGAGCTCAGGCGGAGAAATAATAGCAGCTGCAAGCAATAGCTATTCAGTAACTTTATATGCAAATAGTTGGACTACATAGGAACAATTAATAGCAACACCAACTGGAGCAGAAATTACAAGCACCAGTGATGGCGTATTAGGATTATCACCAAATGCAACGGCAGCTTAGGTAGAAGCATTCTAGTTAGCAAAGATTATAGTAATTAGTTAGAGTTCTAGTGGTGTAGTAGTAAAAGCATTAGGTATAGTGCCTACAATTAATCTACCTTGTGAATTAATGATATTCATGAAGGCTGATTATTATAATAAAACATATATAGATACCTATATGGCACCTTTAGATACTCCTACATTTATTGGTACACCAAAAGCACCTACAGCAGCAGCTGGGACTAATACTACATAGATTGCAACTACTGCTTTTGTGGAGTAGGCGAAAAATACTAGAGTGCCTATGTATGGCAAAGGCGTGAATCTGCTGCGAAATTGGTACTTCGCTGGCGGTGGTACAGGGCATGATGTGTTCCCGGTTAATCAGCGGGGAGCGACTAGCGGTACAACTGTGAATAACGCTTATTCCATTGATGGGTGGAAATGGACTTACGGGTCTTCTCCTGGTAGTTGGTCTTTAGTGTCTGGTGGAATTTCTGTGTCTCCAAGCAGCGGTTCAGATTATGCAAGTCTTTTTCAAGTACTTGGCAATCAGGATTCTTTGCTGAATGGAAAAAAAATAACTGCTTCGATCTTGTACTCTAATGGACAATTTGCTTCAGGTTCTATAACTAGAAACCCAGGAACATCACAAATCATTGCTAGTATAGACGGTGATTGGGTTCTTGGTATGGTAGATTATTCACTACGAATTAAGATTGGTACGGCAAGAACGATGGTAGCCGTTAAACTCGAACTCGGCACAGAGCAGACCCTGTGCCACAATGAAGGAACTGATGCAAATCCAGTATGGGTCTTAAACGAAATTCCTAATTATGAAGAAGAACTCTTTAAATGTGCAACAAGTACAGCAGATAGTTCTGATACTTATGCAAATAAAGCAAATGTAAATGCAACAATTCGTTACTACACATCTCAAGCAGTAGCAGCTGGAACTAATACCACAATAATGAGAATACCAGCAGGTACTGCAACTGATCCAAATATTACAACTGATACAGTAGTTCTTGATTGTACCTTTGCTGCACCTGCTAATATAACTAGTAATATAACATGGACAAGCTATGCTGGATCTATAACTTTTGTCGGGTCTTGTTCAGCAGCAACTACAGCAAATGTAACTTTAGGTCGTAAAGGTAATTAATTTATAGGAGGAAAAATATTATGTATTTAGTTATTTTTGAAAGAAGAAATATAGATGGTACATGGGCTAATAATGTAACACCATATAATACATATAATGATGCGGTACATTAGTTCCATGGCTTATTAAGTAGTTATGGTTATGGAAATAATCCTAGTTATAATTACGTAGCATGTTTTATTCAAACTCTTGATGGAGCTATCATTAAGAGCGAAGTAGATAATCGTATTAATGAAGAACCTCAATCCGCGGAGGAATAATTATTATGATAAATAAAAATATGGTAGTAGCCCCCCCCCCAAGGAAGGGCTATATATACAATATTAGATAAAGGAGGAACGGCGCTAGGTTATAAGTGTTGTTCCTTCAAATCAGACTTCGCTGTTTATCAGCAGTTAGGAGGTCTGAGGCAAGATAGTAGATACTATCAGCTGATTGATTTTGACTAGACAGGAGGAATCCTGTAATGGCAAGTGGAGTTATTTTAAGAGATGTAAATTCAATGGAAATTTCTAGTACTCTTTATGATTTAAGTAATGTAACCACTGAACCTGTTGATATTATTCTATCCGTAAATAGATCTGCATTCAATTGGTTTGTAATTGCATTATCTACTGCATCTACAAATCCATCGAGTAGCAGAGGTATTCTGATTGTACCTAATGCTGGTTTAACAGCAGGAGCATATTATTATGTTGCAGTAGGTGGCGCGTAGGGTACTATGCGAGTATCTTCAGTTTCGGGAGATCCAATGAAGATTAGAATAATTTCAACATCTTTTACCTCTTTATACTGTACTTCGGTTTTAGGAATCGTTTAATCAATCAGTAATAATTGCCGAATAATAAATGGCAACAGGAACAATAAATAATGTTTCCATAACTAAAATATTAATTGACAGTATTGTTGTAACCGAAGATGGGACACATACAATTTCGTCTACAAAGGATTATTCATTACTTTATATTGAACTCGAAGGTAATGCAAACAACCTAGCAGGACAATTAATATTAAATAATAAGAACAGCGTATTTGTAATATTGAGTGTTCCTGCAACATCAACAATTAAAGTATCATGTAATATTAATATTTAGAATTATTCTACTCTCTTTGTATCTAGTTTTGATTCACAAACTTGGGCACAGGGAACAGTACGTATTTATGGAGTAATAATCAAGTAACCTAAGCGCCATAAGAAAGAATTATGGCAAGAATTATAAATAACATTGGGAGGGTTACCCCCCCCCTATATTACAAAATCCTTCAATTTTAGAAGATTGGAGGTCAATGGCTAACTAATCATAATGATTAGCTATTGATTGATTATTGTCGTTAGGAAGGTGATTCTTAATGGCAAGTGGCACAATATATAATGAATTTCCAATGTGGCATTCTGATACTCTTTTTGCACCTGAAACTGCAACACAGATGATAGCTGGAGAAACAGAAATACAATTACTGCAATCAATGGGAAATTTTAGCCAAATATATATTTAGTGCTACATAGATGCTATCGCATCTGATAAAAGATGTATTATAATATTACCACCTGGTATGATTGGTCTAACACCATGGTTTCCAGTTGCTAATGCAAATATTTCTGGATCAGTTCGTTTAAGTGTTGGTTAGACAGGTGGTAGTAATGATGCAAGTAAACTTAAAGTTTTATAGTATACTGGAATTACTAAATTATATATTTTTAGAGTTTATGGTGTGCGTTAATCAATCAATAGAAGCCATGAGTTAATATGGCAAGCGGAACAATAGATACATATTTTGATAAAGTAAGTTGTTATGAGAATTATATAGAATCTAATAAGACATTAACCTTAGCAATGAACACGTATTCTGGAGTTCTATTTATAGCATCGACTTGGTTGGCTAATACAAACGGAACAATATTATCAATAGGAAGAGGAATTTCTGCTTGTGAAGTAAGCGAAATTTTTAAACCATCAGGTATTACTTATCAAGTCGATGGTGGAACCGTAAAGATCACTAATACTTCTTCAAGTAGTGCAACATATTCAATTATTCGTGTTACAGGTAAGTTGCCTGTAGTTACATAGAGTTAAAGATAAATAATAATTAAACAAAAAAAAACAATCATTCTCTTAATAAAGAAAGGAGAATAAAACAACAATGAGTATTATATCAACAGTCCCAAAAGGGGCAGCTGTTGAAGGAATAAATCCTAATTTACTTAGGAATTGGTATTTTGTAGGTGGAGGAACCGGGAGAGGAGTGTTCCCGGTAAATAGTAGGGGATAGACGAGTTATACTGGAGTATCCTACTCTATTGATGGGTGGTATGTCAGAAATACGTCTGCATTGGTTGAACTGACATCGAGCGGCTTAAAGCTAAAAAAGAATACCGTAAATTACGGAGACTGTTGTCAATATTTATCGCAAGGGACACTTAATATACTCTCTGGAAAAACAGTAACTTTATCTTGGCTTGATGATGTTAATTGTAAATCGGTATCTTTTACATGGAATACTAGTTCTACTCCACTTGTATATAACGTAGATAATCTAAATATCTACGCCGGAGGTAATTCTCCAAACGCATATAACATCTTGTTTTAGACAGTAACTACTGAAAAGATATTTAAAGCAGTTAAACTCGAACTTGGTGATCAGCAAACCCTCTGCCACCAAGAAAATGGTGTTTGGGTGCTCAATGAATTGCCTGATTATGAAGAAGAATATTATCGTTGTATTACTAGCACAGCAGATAGTACTGACACTTATGCAAATCAAAAAGTCAGTAACATCACTGTACAATGTAACTCCGTAGGTTCATCTAGCTTACGTTACTACAACAAACTTATTCAATCAACCCACAAAGTCCTAGATAGTACTTTCAGTAATCCCGCTGCTCAAACAAGCGATATAACTGTCACAACATATGATGGTTATCTTGACTTTAGTAATGGCTTTGCTAGTGGTGCTACTACCAATATCACTTTAGTATTAGGAACATCAGGGCCAGTACTATCAACTAGTACAACAGCGCCCTCGTAATAATAATTAATATATAAGGAGAAAATAAACTATGCTTTATTTTTGCGTACTTAAGAGACATAATAAGAATACTGGAGAATGGGCTAATGCTGTTCAAGCTTATGAAGATAACTTCACAGCAGTCCATAGCTTCCATGCTTTCTTAACCAACTATGCTTACGGATACAATGCTGATTATGATTATGTATCTTGTGAAATAGAAGATGATGCAGGACATCAAATAAGAGTGGAAGTAGATGACAGAAGAAACGCTACTCCAGCAGAATCAGAATAATAAGAATAAAATAAAATAAGAGAGGTGATATAATGTCGGTAAGTAATTGTAATAAATATAGTGAAAATGATTCATTAAGAAGAGGAACAACGCCGACCAACACCTTTAATGTAAATATAGATTTAAGAGAAGCAACTGTATATATTAGTTATGCACAAAGAGGAGTTTTATTAGTAGATAAAACAGGAACTGATTTATTCATAACAGAAGATTAGATAGTAACTACATTATCTTAGGAAGATACATTAAAATTCAAACCAGGAGAAGTAGATATCTAGATAAGATATGTAAAACAAGATGGTACAGCAGATGCTTCAAATATAATAAAAACAACAGTAGATTAGATATTAAAGGATGGAGAGATTGAATATGTTTAAAGCAACTTTTTCAGCCTCTCCAAACTTTAATGCAGATTTTAATAATCAAAATCATTCGATTGATGTAGAATTTACAAATACTATTTCAGGAGGAGGATCTGGATTACCAGCAGGAGGATAGCCTGGAGACATATTAACGAAGAAAGGCACATATGATGGTGTAGCTGAATGGGTAACTCCTGCAGATTCAGCTGAAAAAGATAATACCAGACCAATAACAGCAGCAGCAGTATATACTGAAATAGGGAATATAAATGCTCTTTTAGCTACAATATAAAGGAGATAATAAATGAGTACAGCAACTGAGATCTCCAGGCTATCAACAGCCAGAGATACAATAAGAGATAAATTAATTGCATTTGGATTAGCGACATCTACTGATAAATTAGATGTATTAGCCAATGCAGTTGATAGTATTGTAAATAGAGGAGCAGTTCAAGCAACTGTTCAAGAAGGTGATACTTATACAATCCCTGCTGGTTATCATAATGGTAGTGGTACAGTTACTGGTGTAAGTGGTGGAGGAAATTATTAGCTTCAAGCAAAAGAAATAACGCCAACAAAAAGTCAGATAAATGTAACGCCAGATAATGGATATTACGGATTATCTGCGGTAACAGTAAATGCAATACCAGAAGCATATTAGAATGTTTCATCAGTAACAGCAACAGCAGCAGATGTATTATCACCAAAAGTTATAGTAGATGCAACTGGTGAAACTCTTACAGGTACAATGCCAAATATTGGTGTAGTAACAAGAGTATTAGATGCAACTACAGGAAATCAAAGTTATACAATAGCAAAAGGATATCATAGTGGAACTGGTTCAGTAAGCATAGTATTAGAAACAAAATCAGTAACACCAACAAAATCCAGTTAGAGTATAACACCAACAAATGGAAAAGTATTAAGTTAGGTAACTGTAGCAGCAATACCCGCTGATTATCAAGATGTAAGTAATGTAACGGCAACGGCAGCTACAGTATTAGATGGATATATATTTGTAGATAGTACCGGAAGTGAGATTGAAGGTACTATACCAACAAAAAGCTCAACAGATTTAACGGTAAGTGGAGCAACAGTAACAGTACCTGCTGGTTATTATGCAACAAATGCTAGTAAAGCAATACCAAATGGAGTAATTACTGCATCAGCAACAGGCTCTGCTACAATTAGTTCATTAACATATACTTATGATTCCACAGAAGATGAATTTGATATTTCAGGATCAGCTTCAATAAGTGGAACAGCAACAGCAGGAGTAACAACAGCAGGATATATAAGTAGCGGAGTTACAGGAAGTACTAGTGGTACAGCATCAGTAGCTTCAACAGTACCAAAAATAGTAGGTGCTGTAGCAATAAGTGGAACTGCAAAAGTTACGCCAAGTATAAGCAGAACTGGAACAACGGCAACAGGAGCAACAAACGTAGGTAGTGGAACTGCTTCTACAACAGCTCCAAGTTCTGGATATTTCGTATCAGTTCAATCATAGGCAGCATCAAATACTATAACAGCATCTCCAACAATAACGACAGCTGGTTATGGTAATGATGAAAATCATGGAATTACATCAGATACAGAAAGTGTAGGAGCAAATGCTTCTGCAATAACATATATTACAGTACCTGGAGGTAGTGCAACTACTCCATCAACAACCATTACAGTAGATCCAACAATTAGTTTAAATTCTAGTACTGGATTAATTACAGCATCTTATAGTGGTAGTGAAAGTATAACGCCAACAGTAAGTGCTGGTTATATTACTAATGGAACAGCTGGAACAGTTTCTACAAGTGGTAGTAAAACTTTATAGTTAACTACATAGGCAGCAGTAACTTATTATCCATCTTCTTCTGATTAGACAATAAGTTCCGGTAAATATTTAACAGGAGCTCAAACAATAAAAGCAGTTGCAACCAATGGAATAAATGCAGCTAATATCAAAGATGGCGTAACAATAAAAGTTGGTGATTCTGCTGATGATGATAGAATAGTATCAGTAACTGGTACATTTACTGATGCAAGTACAGTATCCACAGGACAAACAGCAGCGGCAGCGGCATAGATATTAACTGGGTATTCAGCTTGGGTAGATGCAACAGAAGTTAAAGGTTCCATGGCAAATAATGGAGCAGTAAGTAAAACATTAGATGCTACAAGTGGAAACCAAACTTATACAGTACCTGCAGGATATCATAATGGTAGTGGAACTGTAAGTATAGTTTTAGAAACTAAATCAGCTACTCCAACTACTTCTTCTTAGAATATAACTCCAACAAATGGTAAGGTATTAAGTAAAGTAACAGTAAATGCAATTCCAGCACAATATGGAGATACTACTGGTGATGATGGTGTAGCAGCAAATGTACTTTCAGGTATTAAAGTACATAGTAATCTAAATGGATCAGCAGTAGCAATTACTGGTAGCATGACAAATAATGGAGCAATAAGCGGTAGTATAAATGGTTTAACAACTACAAGTTATTCAGTACCTGCTGGATATACTACAGGTGGTACAGTAAGTTTAACAAGTGATATAGAAGATGCTCTAGCAGCTATTTAAGGAGTGATAACTAAATGAGTATTGCTACTGAAATAGCACGTATATCAAAAAATGTTAGTGATTCTCTTGATGCAGTAGCAGATAAAGGTGTAGTAGTACCAGTAGGATCAAATAGTGATGATTTACCAGATTTAATATCATAGATAGTATCAGGTTCTGGTAGTGTAATTAGTATAATAGATGAACAAGATAGTCATGGAGGAACTATACGACATATTAACGCAGTTAGTCTTGAAGGAGATACAGTATCAGCAAATACTTTATTATCAGGATATACTGCACATAATAGTTTAGGAGATCCAGTAATAGGAACGTATGTTCCTCCATCAGCTCCAGCATTAGATGTAAAAACTATTACAGTAAATGATACATATAATGCATCAGATGATAATTTAGATGGATATTCGTAGGTTATAGTAAATGTACCACAACAAGCTACATTACAAGATAAAACAGTAACACCAACAGAGTCATAGCAAACTATAACAAAAGATAGTGGATATGATGGATTAAGAACTGTTACGGTAAATGCAATAAGTAGTACATATGTAGGTAGTGGAATAGATAGAAATGATTCAAGTGATTTAACAGCAAGTGGGGCTACTGTAAGTGTACCAAAAGGATATTATGAAAATAATGCGAGTAAATCAGTGAGTATTGGTAGTGCTACTACACCAGCAACAAGCATTACAGCAAATCCAAGTATATCAGTAAGTTCAAGCGGATTGATTACAGCAACAGCAAGTGCAAGTAAGTCAGTCACTCCTACAGTAAGTGCAGGATATGTAAGTAGTGGAACTAGTGGTACAATAACCGTAAGTGGAAGTAATACAGAATAGTTAAGTACGTAGGCAGCAACAACTGCAACTCCAACTACGTCTGAACAAACTATAGTAACTGCTGGAAAATATACTACAGGAGCAATTAAAGTGGCAGCAATGCCAAGCGGTACAGCAGGTACTCCAACGGCAACTAAAGGTACAGTAAGTAATCATTCAATATCCATAACTCCATCAGTAACTAATACTACAGGATATATAACAGGAAGTACTAAAACTGGTACAGCAGTTACAGTATCAGCTAGTGAATTAGTTAGTGGTAGTGAAACTAAAACAGCAAATGGTACATATGATGTAACTAATCTAGCTAGTTTAGTAGTTAATGTATCTAGTGGTGGAGGTGGAGTAGGCACTCTAATAAATACTACTTCATTAGGAGCATTATCTACATCATCTACCTCCGCAGCAAGTACTAATAAAACTTTATCAGTAACTGGATATAATAATTATGATTTATTAATTGTTGATATAAGTGTAGATAGTACTACTAATAATAGACATACTAGTACAGTTAGTTTTATAATTTTAACTGGTACATCTGATGTTACTACTAAAAATACTTATACTGTTGGTAGTAATAAATGGAATAGTAGATTAGGATCAACAGGTACTGCGAGTACTAGACAAAGCACTACTGCTTACGGTATTTATGCAAATAGCGCATCAGTATCAGGTACTACAATGTCAATTCCTATATATTATAGGTATAATAATAATAACACAGGAACAATTAATGGAAATTATACTGCAAGAGTATATGGATTAAATTTAATTGATTTAATTGGTGGATAAAGAAAGGAGTGATTTAATTGGCTTTTAGTAAAGTAACTTTAAATGGAACAACTTTAATGGATGTCACAGGAGATACAGTAGATGCTGATTAGATGACTCTTGGAACTACAGCAACTAAAAATAATGGTACTTCTGTAACTGGTACTTTGATTATTGTTCCTGTTGATACTTCATTAAGTACTACTAGCGAAAACGCAGTTTAGAATAAAGTTATTACTGCTGGAATTAATGCAGTAACTTTAACTTTTACCGATAGTAATAATGATGGAAATATTGTAATTGCTTTTCCATCTTAAAATTTTCTTGTATATAAATATTAAATTAAATAAAGAATTTTATATAAAGAAGGTATTTAGAAAAATGATTAAATTTAAAATGACCCCCCCCCCCAGGGTGGGTATTATTCAAGGAAGGAGGGTTATGTACTAATCTAAATAAATATTTTAATAGTAGTTTATTTATGAATTCAGTATATGCCCCCCCCCATAGAATCGTAGAAAGGAGGCAAGACGCTAGATAAGTGTGTTGCCTTCAAGACCTCTCAGAGAGGAGGTCAATGGCTAACTAATAGAAATATTAGTAAGTTGATTGATTATCTGTCAGAAGGAGGAATATCCTGATGGCAACGAGTACGATAACATTTGATCGTGGTTCTATTAATTTTGGAATTTCAAAAACTTCTTTCGGTGATATTATTGTAGGAAATGGTAATTTTTCTTCATACGCAAGAACCGCATTAACAAATATAGATAGTGCTGTTTCTACTGCATCTGATTATTCAGGGATTATTACTGTAGGAAGTGGAGGAGGACCTGCTTATGGTATAATGTATTGGAAATATTCCAATACAAATTATGCGGGTATATTTTTTAGTTATTCAATGACCGAAGTTCTTTCTTTTAATAAATCAGGCGATACGTATTCATTAAAGCAACTAGGTTAATCAATCAATAATAATAGCCATGAATAATTATGGCAACAAGCACAATTATGCAATCTGATAATCTTTAGCAATATGTTATTAGTTTTGGAGGAAGCGCCGATACTCTTGATTATAATTGCCCTAATGGTTTATATCTTGTTTATGGAATATCTCCTACTAATTCTTCGTGTGCTATATTTCTTTGTTATGTGGCAGGGACAGCGAGTCAATGCAAAACATATCTTGTTTATGAGCAACCAAGTGGTAATTCAAAATTATCAGTTGTGGCAGCTGTTGGCAAAATAACAGTTACTCAATCCGCGGGGTGGTTTACTATAACTATTCTAAGATCAGGAAGGGTAGACATTGCTCCGAGATAATAAGATTATCAGTTAACTAGCGTCATAGATAAATATGGCAACAAGTATAATAAAAGGTGGACTGCCGGTTAAATATACCATGCAAACTTTAACTACCAACAGCAATGGAAATGCTGTATCTTCTATAGACAGACAGAACGAAATATTAAGCGTTTCAACTGCTGGCAGTCAAGGAGATTGTTATATTATACCTTATAGATCTACAGAAAGTCCTCCTAGATGGTGGTTTAGAGTTAAAACATGGAACGATTAGCCGGTAGCAAATGCAGAGAAAAATTTTTATATTTGTTATATCTAATTCATAAAATAAACTACTATAAAAAAAAATAATATTAGATTAAAATACATAACAATCTAATAAGAATGAAAATAAATAAATTAGCACCCCCCCCCTATATATATATAGATTTCTTATAGAGAGGAGGGCAAGGCGCTGGATTAATGCGATTGCTCTCTTCTAGACTTCCGAAAGGAAGTCTGAGGCGGTCTGATGAAAGTCAGATGCTGAGTGATTTAGGAGGTGCAAACTTCTAATGGCAAGCAGTAAAGTTAAAGCATCTTGTTATTTAAGTAATGTAACATTTACATGTAATTCTTCGGGGAGCTACACGTTCAGTGATGGTGATCTTCCCCCTAGATCGACATCAATCCCTGTAGGATGTTTAGTAAAAAATGAAAATAATTATTTAAATGTAGTAGATTTTACTATAAATCCACGATATAGCACAGCAGGCATATTTACTAGTGTATCTTGTGCAAATAAAGAAGTTACATTATTTTTTGTTAATCATAACTAATTAGCAATCACTCAGCACCGCTAAGAGCGGTATGGCAACAAGTAAAATTGATTTAGTAGGAAATGTTAAAGCACTTCATTATTATCCAGTATCGGCACAAACCTTAGAAATACCTATACCCAATAATAGTCATTTTATGGTAATGACTAATACGGTAGTTGCAGCAGATCAAGGCAGAAACTTTGGTTTTGGATTTGTTAGTATATCTCAACAAAATCATTGTTTCTATCAACCCGTTTATACAAGTACAACTACTCCAACTAATGTAACAGTCGAAGTAGGTAAAATAAAAATTACAACTACTAGTTAGTATGTACGAATTACCATTCTAACATTTCCTCATCAATAATTAATAACAGCGCCATAGAAATATGGCAACAAGTATAATACATAATATACGACTACAGGATGACATGCAAAGTTATTCAATCACAAAATCCTCTAGTATAACAATAACTTTGCTTTATAGATCCTCTTATTTAATAGGAGCAAGTGGTAATGCTATGAGAGGAATTTATTTGATTAACACATATAATGCGGACATGACCGTTAATGAATTATCTCCTCCATATTATTTTACTTATTCTACAAACGGATTAAATATAACTATAAATAATACAAATACAATATATGATGCAACGATTCATGTTATTCCTATATGGCAAGCAGTAACAACATAAAGTAGGTTAATAATCACATAAAAGGAGGACATTAAAAATAAATCAAATAGAAACTTTAATAGAATTAGCATATAGTCAAATAGGATATAAAGAAGAACCAAAAAATAGCAATATGACAAAATATGGAGAAGAATATGGCTGGAATGGAGTTGCATGGTGTGCAATATTTATTTGGTGGCTATATAAGAACTCCGGTTTATCTTCAATATATCTTAATGGAGAAAAAACTGCTAGCTGCACTGCAATAAAAGAATTCTATGAAAAATATAATCAATGGTTTACAAATAATGATTATCGTCCTGGTGATATTGCAATAATGTCCTTCAAAAAATCAAAAGAAATTCAACATTGTGGATTAATAGTAGAAAAAGTTGATGATACTCATTATAAAACAATAGAAGGAAATACAAGCAGTAGTGCAGCTGGCAGTCAAGACAATGGAGGAATAGTTGCATTAAGAACAAGAAGTATAAATAATATTCTTGGTGTAGCAAGACCTCAATATGAAATAGAGGAGGATGAAGATATGACTGATGAAAAATTTGCAGAGATGATGAATACATACTTAGCAAATCTAGCAAAACAAGAACCTCCAAAATGGGCAGAAAAAGAATTAGCAGAAGCAAGAGAATTAGGAATAACTGATGCAACAAGACCAATGCAACTTATTCCTAGATACCAAGCTGCAATAATGGCTCTTCGAGCCGCAAAAGTAAAAAAGACAAAATGAAAAAGAATATAAGATTTTTAAAAAAGATAACCATATTATGTGTAGTAATGAATACAATAATAACATTTACTACATTAGCAATATGTATATTACAAAGAGAAATAAGTGCAGGAATATTAAGTGCACTATTAGGTGCATGGAGTATTGAATTAGGTTTAAGTGCATTTATAAAAAATTCAGAAAAACCACAAGAGGAAATACAGATAACTGAAGAAGAAGATATTGAGGAAAAAGAGGATAATCCTTTAGATGGTTCAATATAAGAAAGGAATAATATATAATGAAATTTGATTTTAATATTATTATACATATTCTATCAGGATTAATTATTTGTATACCTTTACTGATAAAACTAATAGATGTAACAAAAGAAGCAATACAAAATAGAAATTGGTATATTATTATTAGTTTACTTTCAACTTTTATGATTGAAGCAGAAGAATTATATACAGAAGGTGCGACAAAGAAAGAATACGTAATGAAGATGATAAAATCAGCAGCACCTAAATTAAGTTATAATTTAACTGATGAAGACTACATGAAAATTAGTGATATGATTGATGAAATAATTGCTATGACGAAGCATGTCAACGTCACATCAAAATAAAAGAGGGATGGACGTTGGAGATATTAGAAGTAGCAAAATACATCGGAGGAATTATTGCAGTAATTTTAGTAGGATTAATTAAGATACCAAAATTAGAATTAAATATTTGGAATTGGTTAGGACGATTAGTTGGAAGAAGTTTAACTAAAGAATTAACATTAAAACTAGATCAGATGGAACAGAATTAGAACTCAATGAAAGAAGAATTAAGTAACATTGATGCAAAATTAGAAGAGCATGTGATGTATGATGAAATGTCAAATGTAAAATAGATAAGACAAAGCATCATAAGATTTAATGATGAAATATTAGATAATAAAAAACATACAGAAGAATCATATAATTGTGTTCTTGAAGATATTGATATTTATGAGAAATATTGTGCTGCTAATCCAACATTTCCAAATAATAAAGCAGTAATGGCAATAATGAATATAAAAGACAATTATCAAAATTGTTTAAAGAATAAATAGTTTAAATGAGGTAATCAAATGAAATTTAAACTTAGAGAAGCACGATTTGATGCAACATCTTCATAGAAATATTCATCAGCAAAAACTGCTATGGCAAATGCAAATAGAGCAAGAAGTAAAGGAGCTACTCCAAAATTATATACATCCGTAAACTTCAAGGGTGGAAATAATTTAGACTATGGATGTGGAGCTCCTGAAACGGTAGCAGTTGTTGATGAATATTTAAAGAGTTAGGGTGTAAATAATTATCATTATGATAAAACGTATTTTCCTGATACAGAAGTATTTAAAGATAATTTTTATGATAGCGTAACTGCAAGTAATTTATTAAACGTAGTTCCTGAAAATGTAAGAGAAGAAATTATTTAGAATGCTTACGATGTATTAAAGCCTGGTGGAAAATTTTATGTTACTGTAAATTATGTGAAGGATTATGTAAAAGACGAAACTGGTAAAAAAGTTCCATCAGGAGTAGCAGCAGAAATGGATAAAGATGATAGTTACCAAGCAAATCTTGGAGCTAATAAATACATGGAAGAAATTCTAAAGGTATTCGATAATGTAAATTCACGTAAAGGTGTATTAGTAGCTGAAAAATAATTATGGATTTAGAATTATTAAATAATTTATCAGATAAAGAGAAGGAAGCAGTATTAGAAATATTAAATCAATTTTCTAATACTGGTTCCTCTTAGCGATTAAATCAATTACTATTAAATGATTATAAAGAAATACCAGTAGATATAATAACTTTTATTAAAGATCCAAAATATTTAGGAAAAGCATGGCATACCAGTGATGGTAGTTGTAAACTATTTCCATATTGGGAAGAAAAATTAAAAGAATTATTTCCAGATCAATATACTACTAATTATAATACTTTTATAGAATCTGGAGCAAGAGGTGTTGGTAAATCTGAAATTGCAATAACATGTGGTTTATATATGATGTATAGAGTTATGTGTTTAAAAAATCCTCTTGAATATTTTAATTTAAAACCTACGGAAAAATTAGCTTTTGCTTTTATGAATATTACAAAAGACTTAGCATACGATATTGGTGTTAGTAAATTTCAAGAAACTGTTTAGATGTCCCCGTGGTTTTTAGAAAGAGGTACACTTAGTGGTAGAGATGAAATACTTTGGAATCCTCCTTCATATATAAATTTAATAGTAGGTTCATAGCCACGTCATGTAATTGGTTAGGCTGTATTATATGCTTTCTTCGATGAGATTTCATTTATTCCAAATCAAGATGTAGATAAGTAGAAAAAGAAAGCTATTGATATGATTGATACTGCAATAGGTGGTATGAAAACTCGTTTTCTACATGAAGGTAGAAGTCCTGCGTTATTAATTCTGGCTTCTTCAAAAAGATCTGATAAATCATTCTTGGAAGTTCATACTAAAAAGAAAATAGAAACTGAAGGAGAAAATCTTTTATTAGTAGATGAACCAGTTTGGAATATTAGACCAGCATCTGATTATTCAGGAAGAAGATTTTATGTAGCTCAAGGTAATAAATATTTAAGTTCCGAAGTTTTAGATTTAAATGTAACTGAACAAGATTTAAAAATATTTAAATTAAAAGGGTATAAAATTATTTCAGTACCAATTGAATATAGAAATAATTTTTAGGAAGATATAGATAGAGCATTATGTGATTTTGCTGGCGTATCTTCTTCAGAGGTAACTAAATATATTAGTGGTAGCAGACTTCAAGAAATCATTAGTAAAGATTATTAGAATCCATTTACTAAAGAAGTAATTGAAGTAGGAAATGGTCCTGAAGATTTTGCTTAGTATTCTGATTTCTTTGATCTTACTAGAGTTCCGGCAAACCTAAAATCTAAACCATTATATATACATTTAGATATGTCATTAAGCGGAGATAAAACTGGTATAGCAGGAACATTTATAATTGGTAAAAAAGCTAGTTTAGAAAATAGTCCAAAAGAATTATATTTCCAATTAGCTTTTGGAGTAGCTATAAAAGCTCCAAAAGGTTATCAAGTATCTTTTGCAAAGAACAGAGAATTTATTTATTGGTTAAAATCCCAAGGTTTTAATATTAAAGGCATTACAACAGATACATATTAGAATGCTGCATTAGCTTAGGATTTAATTTCTAAAGGATATAATTATTCAGTATTATCATTAGATAGAGTAGATACTCAATCAAAAATTTGTATACCCTACGCATATTTTAAAAATACCATTTATGAAAAAAGGGTAAAAATATATAATTGTGATTTATTAATCGAAGAAATTCTAGGTCTTGAAAGAAATGAAACTAATGGTAAAATAGATCACCCCGATGGTGGACGTATTGGCTCGAAAGATATTTGTGATGCTTTTGCTGGATCATTATATAATGCTTCATAGCATGCTGATGAATTTAATTTTGAATATGGTGAGACATTAGAATCAATCGTTGATGTTTCTTCCTAGGGTATGCTATCAGATTAGTAGATGCTAAAATAGCAATTTGAAGAAGAATTAAATAATTTATTTGATCCAATGTCTGGATTTTTAAAACAGTAGAAAGAACAATAGAAAAAAGAAAATCCTGTAAATAATAATAGGATGGGAATTGATTTTGGAATGGGAATAGCAAAACCATTAAGTTCAAATCAATTTTATATATCAAACGGAATAATAATATAAATACATGACAGAAAGGAATCATAATGGATAAAATCGAACAACAAGATTCTGTTTATGTAAATGACGAAACTATATATAATAAAAAAATTAAATAGGTAGATCCTCCTGGAAGAAATATTGGTATAGATATTGATCATGACTTTTTAGATAATATCATTAGCGCAGGATTAAATAGTACTCTTGATATGGCTAAGTTACAATCATTTACTTAGCTGTCACAAAATAGAGATACGATATATTAGTTAATTGATACGATGTCTGAAGATCCAACAATTAGTGCTGCATTAGAGATATATGCAGAAGATACTACGGAAGCAAATGAATTTGGTAGAATTGTTTGGTGTGAATCTGAAAATCCTGATATCGTTAAATTTGTAACATATCTTCTTGATACAATGAATGTAGAAAAGAATATTTATAGATGGGTATACTCATTATGTAAATATGGAGATCTATATTTAAGATTATTCAGAGAATCAGAAATGGAAGATAGTTTAAATATTTTTGATAAGAAGAATAAAAGAGATAAGTTAAACGAAGAAGTAAAAATTCATGTAGATAAAAAGGACGATCATTTTTCACATTATATTGAAATGGTACCAAATCCTGCAGAGATGTTTGAATTAACTAGACATGGTAAAAGTTGTGGGTATATTAAAGCAGATGTAATGCCTACAACTTAGAAAGTTGATATGTTAGCTCAATCTTATTTCAGATATCAATTTAAAGAAAAAGACGTAACAGTATATGAACCTACTAATTTCGTTCATGCTTGCTTAGAAGATAATAGTAGTAGGGTTCCTGAAGAGGTTGATATCTTTTTAGATAATAATACAAAAGCAGATGCGGATAGTCCTGATATAACTTATACGGTACGAAGAGGTCAACCAATATTTTATAATGCCTTTAAAGTATGGCGTTGTATGATGCTATTAGAAAATTCATTACTTTTAAATAGAATTACTAAATCTTCTATATTAAGAATAATTGGTGTAGAAGTAGGAGATATGGATAAAACGAGCGTTGGTCCACATCTAATGAATATTAAATAGTTAATTGAACAAAAAGCAGCATTTGATGTTGGTAATTCTATGGAGGAGTATACTAATCCTGGTCCAGTAGAGAATAATATTTATGTTCCTACTCATAATGGAATTGGTGCTATTTCTACATAGCAAGTTGGTGGAGATGTTGATGTTAAAGGATTAGCGGACTTAGATTATTTCTAGAATAGATTTTATACGGCGTTAAGAGTGCCAAAGCAATACATTGGTGATACAGATGATGCTACAGGCTTCAATGGTGGTACTGCTTTATCAATAATTTCAAATAGATATGCAAAGATGATAAAACGTATTCAAAATATAGTAGTACAATGTTTAACTGATGTTGTAAATCTTATGATTATTGATAAAGGTAATGATGCATATATAAATAATTTTACATTACATATGTTAGCACCAGCAACCGAAGAAGAAGCAACAAGAAGAGATAATAGATCTAGCGAACTTCAAACTATTAGAGATATTATGGATCTATTAGCAGATATGGAAAGCATTCCAGTTAAGTTGGAAATTCTAAAGACATTATTATCAAATGTAATTTCGGATGCTGATATTCTTCAAATGATTCAAGATGAAATTGATAGGTTAGAATAGGAAAATCTTGAAGAACCTTCTGATGAATCATCAGATGAAACTGATATAGACATAGATTTGAATGGTAGTTTTGGTGACGGAGGAGATTTTGATGAGCCAGGGTTTGATATTGATACAGGAGAAGAAGAAACTATGGACATGGAAGAACCTGCTGGCGAAGAAACTGTTTTACCAACTCCAGGAGAATTAAATCCTGATATAGATTTTAGTGATAACACTACAGAAATTTAATAAATAAAAACTAGTTGGAATACCAAAAGGAGAATAAATTATGATAACTAAAAATGATTGTTTATTATTACTAAGTGATTTAAAAGTAAGAGGAATAGAAGTTAATTCTCAAATGAAATTATTATTAAAAAGTCCAGAAGTACCATTAGAAGTAATAAGATTTATAAATTAGAAAAGAGAATTAGCTTTATCAGAATTTTATCAAAAATTAAGAAGATCTTATAACCAAAAGAAAAATAAATTGTACATTAATATTGTTAAGGAAGATCAGAAAGATCCAAAAGAAGTCTTGACAACATTAGCAGCATTAAATTTACAAATATTATTATTTTCAAAAACAATAGAAGAAAATACAGATATATTTTTAAGACAAGCAAGATTTCAAGAAATAAATCAATGTTTAAGCAATTATGCAAACACAGGAGATTTAATAGCTTGTCAGAAATTATTAAAATGCATAAAAGCAGATTTAAAATGTCTTGAACTTTTTTATAAAGAAAATAATAAAAGTAAATAAATTTATCTAATTTTTGATATTAGTAAGATGCTAAATTTAATTATATTTTATTTAAAGAAGGATTAATTAATATGTTAGAAAGTTTATCTACGGATAAGTTAGATTATGAAAAACTTTCTCTTGAAGAATAGCAAAAAAGAGGAATATTGGGTAGATTAACTGGAGTAATAGCAGACTTTGTTAATCCTACTCGTAATGGAAGAAAGTATTCAGAAAAATTATGGGAAAATGTTTTTCAGGATCCTGTGATGCAGGAAAAGATTAAAAATAGATGTTGCTTTGGAGAATTAGGTCATCCTGCCGATAGAACAGAAGTAGATATGGAGAAGATTGCTCTATGTCTTGCAGAAGTTCCAAAAAAAGGTAAAGATGGAAAACTTCATGGAATATTTGATATATTAGATACACCAAATGGTAGAATATTAAAATGTTTATGCGATTATGGTTGTAATATTGGAGTATCAAGTAGAGGTGAAGGCGATCTAATTACTGGTTTTGATGGTGAAGATGAAGTAGATCCCGATACATATGTTTGCGAATGTTGGGATGCTGTAATTACGCCTTCAGTTCAAACAGCTAGAATGTCTTATGTTCATGAAAGCCTTGAAACAAAATCAACGCTTAAAGAATCTCTTGATAAACTTATAAATGCTTCTTCCGATGACGATAAGAAAGTAATGAAAGAATCATTATAGTTATTAAATATAGATAGCTATTCTCAGGAGGAAACTCCTGTTAATAATATAGAAGAAGAGAGTAGCCTTGCAGTCGATAATAACGAAGCAGATAATGAGCTATTAACTCAACTTCAAGAATCTTTACAAACATAGCAAAGACTTTTAGATAATGTTTCTGAACTTCAAGAAAAGTTATCAGTTAGTTATACTAAAGAAACAACTTATCAAGAAGAAATAGAAAAATATCAAAAAGCAATAGTAAGATTAAAAGAAAGTGCTAATAGATTAAAAATAGCTGAAAATAAAATTCAGAAATTACAAGAACAATTAAAAGAATCAAATTAGCAAATTCAAAATCAAAATGCTATATGTAAAGATTTAAAGCAAAAATTATCTCAATCTACTAATCAAAATAAAACATTAAATGAATCTTTAGAAAAAATAAATAGTAGTTCTAGTAAATCAATTACTTAGTTAAATAATAAAGTAACAGAACTAATGGAACAAATTTCCACATTAAAAGATTCTAATGAAAATGATAAGTAGAAATTATCTGAAGAGTATGAATCTAAATTAAAAGACTCTTAGATAAAAGTAAAAGAATTAAGTGGTAAAGTAGAAAAATATAAATCAATAGCAGAGAAATATTAGAAGATAGCTTTGAAGTCAGTAGATAAATATATTGAGTCTAAAGCAGTATCTTTAGGAATATCAGTAAATGAAATTAAAAATAGATTAAGTGAAACTTATACATTTACTGATATAGATAATATCTGTGAAAATTTAAGGCAATATAAAATAAATATAAATAATTTACCATTTAGTTCAAATACAATATCAAAATAGATTACTGAAAGCTCAAGGGTATCAACTAGAGCATCTAAGAATGAATCTATTTTACCCAAGAACAAAATGTATGAAGATGTAGATGAAGTTGATGAACAACTCTTGAGTTTAGCAGGCATCAATTAATCGAAAAGGAAGAAATTAAAAAATGGCAACTTTATTAGAACAATATAAAAATAGAATCGCTGTTGCAGAGTCAGTTTATTCAAAGGCTCATGAAGGCAGTAAGCTTGATTCAAATAAGAAATTAACCTTAGCAACTGTATTAAATAATACAAATAAGTTCTTAACTGAAGCTTTTGACGCTTCAAGTGGAACACAGCGGTCAGATTTAGGCTTGTATAAAAAATTCACCCTTCGATAGATGGAGGCTTTAGGTAGTAATATCTAAAGAATTAATTAATTATTGCTTATAGATAACTTAGGCTTGGTAATGGTCGACCTACTAAGTTATCGAGCCTAAGGAGTTTATAAAATGAATATGTATGAAAAATTATTAACTACAAATATTTTTATTGATAATGAATATTTTAAAAAGTATGCATAGTTAGTAGAAGATAATTTAACGAATGTTTCAGGAACAATTACGTAGAAACATCATATTATACCGAGAGTTTATTTTAAATCTAATAATTTACCAGTAGACGATTCTGATGATAATTTAGTTACATTTAGTTATGCCGATCATGTATTGGCTCACTATTATTTATCATTATGTACATCGGGTCAATGTAGATATGGTAATTAGATGGCTTTTCTTGGTATGTTTGGTAGATCTTATTTTGATGTAACTGAAGAAGAAATTATCGAAAAATTTGATAAATTTAATGATATATATGAAGAGGCTAGAAGATGTAATTCTGAATCTCATAAAGGAAAAACATCATGGAATAAGGGTTTACATTATTCTGTTGGACCTTGTCCTGAGGAAAAGAAATCTAAAATACGTGATAAATTAACTGGTCTTTACAAAGGACATGTTTATATACATAATGAAACGCAAGAAAAACATGTTGCTCCTGATATTGTTGATTAGTATCTGGACGAAGGTTGGGAACTTGGAAGACATCCTAATACATTAGCAATATTATCAAGTATTGATCATCATAATGATCCAAGAGGTATGCAAGGACGAAAACAAACAGACTTCTAGAAAAAAAGAGCCTCAGAAGCTAATTCACATCCGAGAGATAATAAATCAAAATAGAAGCAAAAAGAGACTCTCGCATTAAATCGGTTAAATGGTAAATATATTTTTATGCGTACTCCAAATAATAGGAAAGTAAAAGTTTCAAAAGATAATCAAGAAAAATATTTGAATCTTGGATATACATTAATAGATAATTAATTTAAAACCTCGTGAATTCATGGAACATCTTAAATATTTTGAGCTACGTATTTAAGACAATCATGAGCCAAGCCTTTAATTAAAGGAAGGTGCAACGACTATCGAAATCAAGTTTGAAATGAGGATTCCAAACTTAAGAAAGTAGAGTAGAACTTAAGTAAGTTCGAAGTGCGGGGCTTCCTTAACCGATATTTTAAGGAAGATGATATAGTCTAATCTTAATAGCAATATTAAGAAAATAGTTGGAAACGAACTATTTGTAATATAAATGAATCTTACAACTGTAGCTTTACCCAATCTTATTGCTAACGATTTAGTAATTGTTCACCCTTAACGTCTAGGGGCGTTATATAGTAATATATAATGATAAAAAACGAATTGAATTGCTGGAAAATCTTATTTAATAAGACAATCAGCAGCCAAGTTAAAATGAAAATACATTTTTTGTCATTTATTGTATAAGTAATTTTAAAAGGTTCAACGACTATCGAAAGTATATCAAAGAAGAAAAATCTTTGAGAATAAACGAGTAGAGTAGGGATTAAGTAATCTCGAAGCAATTCGGATCCATTAAAGGATAAAACAATAATGGATTATAATATAGTCTGATCTTAATGGTAACATTAAGAAAATAAATGGAAACGATTTATTTGTAACATAAATGATGACTTCAATGTCTGGATATTAAGGTATAGTATCCCTTTTATAGTGATATAAATGATAATAACCGAGTGAATTGCTGGAAACTCCTTTATAGAAGGACAATCAGCAGCCAAGCTAATTTTGAATAATTAGAAGGTTCAGAGACTATCGAAAACATATATAGAAAGAAAAATTCTATAAAAGAAGTGAGTAGAGTACATTGAAATAATTTAATGGAAGCGCTCGGCAACTTATAAAGGATAGAACAATATAAGTTGATGATATAGTCCGAACTTATCAGTAATGATAAGATTAACATAATTGATTACCTACATTGAATACTTAGCCGGAAAGACTAAGGGTGCAACAACTCAAGGTGATTTATTCAATAGCCCATTCAAACTGGGTAATGTTGATGTAAATTATACTGCTGATAGAGTAGTAGAAGCAGCTGCATCAGGAACTGGTGCTCAGGCATTAGCATGGACTCCAATCGTTCATGGTGCAATTACCTATAATGATGTTGCATATGACGTTAAGTTAGTAAAAGCAGGCGCAGCTGATATTTATGGTTTCTATAAGGATGCAGATCAGAAGTTCTATTCTGATGCAGAGTATACAACTTAGATTAATGTAGCATCTGATACTAAAGTAGCTTATGTATATGATAACATCGTAGTTCCTCAGAACGATTTACCAACTCTGAAAGCTGAAATGAAGAGCATTCCTCTGATTGCTCGCGCACGTAGAATTGCCGTAGATAGATATGCGGCCTAATTAAAATAATTAGGAAAACCTCGTGAATTTTTGGAAACTCTTATTGAAGTTGTGAATCAATAAGACAATCAAAAGCTAAGTTCTTTTTATAAAAGAAAAAGTTTAACGACTATCGAAAGTATAAGTTAAAAGAAATATTTAACTGAATAAATGAGTAGAGTAGATTCTAAGTAGAATCGAAGCGCGAGGAAGTTTAATAACGGTAATAGAAATTAAACTTATGATATAGTCTGAACTTATTGGTAACAATAAGAATTTATACGGAAACGGTATAAATGTAACATATTTGGTATTACTCACAAATTGCAGCATTCCAGGCAAAGACTGATTACGGGTTTGATCTCGGGGATTAGTTAGCAGAGAAAGCTGTTGGTCAGTTAAGCTATGAAAATTTTGTAGCATAATACAGTGATGTATTATTAAAAACTTCGTGAATTCATGGAAAACCTTATAAGAGTTTGTATCACTTATATGGCAATCATGATCTAAGCTTTATAATTTAAAATAGAACATTATAATTATATTTTGATTATAATGTAGGACAGCATCGACGGATGTTTTCATAGAACTCCAATTTTTATGAATTACTACATTTAATATATTATTATTTTATTGATTGGAGAAATAAAATGTACGGATATATTTATAAGACTACCGATAAGAAAACTGGTAAAATATATATTGGATAGCATCATGCATCGATATTTGAAGAATATAAATATCTAGGTAGCGGTTTAATTATTTCAAATATTAAAAATAAACTTTAGGAAGAAAATATTAATCTTGAATCGAGATTTGATATAGAAATGATTGACACCGCTGAATCAAAGTTTGAATTAAATGAGAAAGAAATTTATTGGATAAATAAATTAAATTCAAGAGATCCGGATATAGGATATAATATTTGTAAAGGTGGAGAAGCGGGTCCTGGAGGTCCAATGATGTTGGGGCATAAACACTCTAAAGAAACAAAAAGAAAAATGAGTGAAAATCGATCGGGATCAAAAAATTCAAACTATGGAAATAGATGGCATCAATCAAATGAATTAAAAGAATTACATAGTATTTTATCGGCAGGTAGTAATAATGGAATGTATGGTAAGAAGCATTCAATCGAATCAAAAAATAAAAATAGAGAATCTCATCTTGGTAAATTTGCTATATCTAATATTGAATTAGATAAAGTTATCATGGTAACGGAATCTGAATCTATTGATTATTTTAATAATGGTTGGATAAAAGGAAACATACATTGTAAAAGAGATTATAAAGAAAGAGCAACGACTATCGAAAGTATAAACTAAAAGAAACATTTAGTTGAATAAACAAGTAGAGTAGAACTCAAGTGAGTTCGAAGCGCGAAGCATCTTATATTTGGTAACAGAATATAAGATGATGATATAGTCTAATCTATAATGAATAAATAAATTATAGAGAATATATGGAAACGATATATTCGTAATGAAAATGGAAATTGATACAGAAGTTGTAGAGCTTCTTGATAGCACTGCTGGCGCAGTTCAGACTGAACTTCAGTGGTCAAAGACCTTGCCAGTGGGTGTATCAAAACAAGAACACTATTAGGGCTTCATGGAAATCGTAGAAATTGGTCGTCAGTTAATCTATGATCGCACTAAGAGATTCAGCCCCAATTACATGGTATGTGCTTCTAACCTGATTCCAGTATTAAGTTTCATTAATGGTTGGACTCCTGCTCCTGCAGGACAGGTTAATGGTCCATATTACGCGGGTCAACTTGGAGCGCTGAAAGTTTATGTATCTCCCGCTATGGCAGCTGGTAGATATATCATTGGCGTCAATGGTGACGATATGATGAGTTCCGTTAAACAATTAGCGGCATAAATAAGTAATTGTTTATGAAAACCTCGTGAACTCATGGAAAATCTTAATATTTAAGGGCATGATATTAAGACAATCATGAACTAAGACTTAATAAAATTAAAGAAAGATGATATAAATTTATTAAGTAAAGTGCAACGACTATCGAAAGACTTATCAAAAAGAAATATTTTGAATAAGAATCGAGTAGAGTAGGTTTCAAGTGAAATCGAAGTGCGAGGGAACCTAATAACGGTAAAAGAAATTAGGTTTATGATATAGTCTGAACTTCATAGCAATATGAAGAAAATAAATGGAAACGATTTATTTGTAACATAATTGAGCGGTTTATGCCCCGTACATGGCGATAGTCCCGACTCAGCTTCTGCAGTACGCCGACGGCGGAACCAGCTAGGGATGGAGTACACTTTACGACTTAAAGGTGCTTAATGCTGACTTAGTAGTAGCTGGAGAAATCGTAGCATAATTAATATAAGATAAAGTTATTTTAGAGGGTAGTTAAATATAAATTAGCTACCCTCTTTTTTTTTTATAATTATTTTTATCTTGTATATTTATATTGGGTGATAATATGGAAAAATATATAATTTCAGAAGCATTCGATAAGCTATCAGATAAAAAATTAAATGAAGTTAAAGGATTAAAATCTGATTCAAAATATGTTTTAAAAGTAGCCGGTAAAAAATTTCCTTAGTTACATGCTACGAGTGGAATTGAAAATGCATTTATTAATACGAATGGATATGAAATAAAAAAGATAATTAGAAAACTAGATGACGATAATTCTGATGATTATTTTGATTATAATTGGGAATATAATGATGAAATAGATAATGATTATAGTTTATGGGTAAATCGATATTATGAAAAAGAAGCAAGTGGTACAAATGAAGTATTTGAAATAGATGATCGTAGAATTAAAGATGTAAATGATTTATATAAGTATATTGATTATGCTTGTAAATTAGTAAATGATGAAAATGCCGATTATATAGAAGTCGTAACCCCAAAAGGAAACGTATTAGTTTCTTATGAAATAATTAGAAATCCAATTGAATTATCTGATGAAGATATTTAGTATACTGATGTAGATTTTAGAGATTATTATTAAAATTTTGTAAAAATAATTGGTTTAAAATATCTTGTATATTATATTAATAGTTGATCTTTCTATAATTTTATAATATAATTATAATGTAGAAATATCGGCTATTTAATAAAATTATATACTTTTTATCTTAAATTTTTCTGCTATATTATTATTGTAAACAAAACTTAAAAGGATGTGATCGACATTCAAAAACATATTATTTCAGAAGCATTTGAACAATTAAGTAAATCAACAAAATTAAAAGAATCATTAAAAGGTGATTTGATTAATTTATTTAAATCAAAAGGTTATGATATTGATAAAGATGCTGTAAAGAATTATATTGATTCCGCAGAGGAATATATTGAAATGGTACGTGAAGACGACATGAGATATTCTGTAGAGGATTGGTATAAGGAAACATCAATGAATTATCCTGAAGATTTAAAAGAATTAAGGGATTCAGAAGATGATACGGCCGAAGCAGATTGGGAAGATACTACTGACGTAAAATTCGATGAATCAAAATTAAAAGAATCAACACTTACGGAAGCTCCGATGGATGTAAAAGACTATGCTGCTAAATTAAAAGCAAGAAAAGCTGAAAAGTCTCAAAATCCACTAGAAAAAATTAATGCTCAATTAGATCCCGATATGGAAATAACAGATCAACTTCAAGTTTATTTTGATGAGTTAGTTCCAGCTCAAGGTAAAGCAGATACAGTAGCTGGTGAATTAGTAAGAGCTATGATGAGAATTCTTTATCGAGATTATAATGATGGCGATCTATTTTATGAAGGATACGGTAAAGAAACTTGTGGTGGTTCAGTAGTGTATCTAATGGACAAAGTAGAAGATCTGGAAAGACCGTTTTCTAATATAGTGGAAAATCAATATGAAGATCAATATTATACAAGTGAATTAGAAGATGCAGCATATATATTAATTGAATATTTAAATAATCATCCAGAATTATTTATTCAAAAGAATGAAGAGGATAGTAGAAATGTGGATGAAAATAGACTAGATGAATATTTTGACATTCCACTTTATGAATTTGAGCCTGATACTTCATATGATGAATCTTATTATGCTGTAAGTGATGATGATATTGATGATTTTGTACGCGGAGTAGTAGAGTCAGATTTATCTTCGGGTCAAGTAAATCGTTGGGCTAGAGATGGTTGGACTATTGTTGATCTCGACAGAGAAGACTATGATACTCTTCAAGAACTGTGGGATCGTTGGTTCAGAGATTTCTTAGTTGACTATGAACGTCAAGAAGAAGATGAATATGAGGACGAAGAAGATTTTGAAGAATCATTAAATGAATCCGATAAACCTCTATCAAAAATGGATATTAATAAACTTCGTGATTTAGCTGTTTCATTAGGTGCAGATAAGAAAAAATTATATGGAACTTCGAAACAAGGTTTAATAGTAATAATTGATAAATTACGTAAAGATAACTAGAAAAGAGGAAATGATATTATGGCTAAAGTAGCAGAAGATTTTGAATTGGGTAATCTCGAAAAGATGGGCACCAATGAATATGAAGCAAATAAGAACAGAGATAAGCATATTAAAATGTATAGAAAATTTGCTAATATTTCTGATAGTGAACCCATCACCGAAGAAACAATCAATGAGTATGCATTAAACAAAACTGCTACATACTGCAATAGAGAACCAGATAGAATCAAAGCAGAAATTTTAGGACAAAGGTATAGTGATTATGAGCAAGAATAAAAAAGTATTAAATGAAGATACTTTAGGTCAAGCAGTATAGCAAGCTCAATCTGTTATGGATAACGAAATAACAATAACAGATGAAGGAGACATAGAACAAGCATTAAATGATACATTAGCCGAGAATAAAGAAGTTCAAGCTAATGGTGAAGATGAATTTGGTTCAGTTCTTTTAATAGGACATGCTGGAGTCGGTAAAACTGCTAGAGTTAAATAGTGGTGTAAGAATCATGACATGAATTTAATTTGGAAAGATGCCAAGATTATGGATATTGGAGATCTTAGAGGCTTATTTGCTCCGAATGCTGATAAAACAAGAGCAACCAATTTACCTACCGATGAATTTAATGTATTAGATTAGCCCAATACTGTATTGTTCCTCGATGAATTTAATAGAGCAGCAGGCAATGTAAGATTCACTCTTTCTTAGTTAATAAACGAACATAAAGTACCGGATTCAACTGCTCCTGGTGGTTCTAGATTTTTTCCAAATTTAGTGATGGTTATTGCAGCAATTAACCCAGCAATGTATGGTGTATATAATACTGATGCATTAGATGCTGCAGAACTTGATAGATTTGAAAAGGTTCAAGTTAGACCTGATAAGCATCAGGTCATGAATTATCTAGTAGCATTTTTTGAGGACAGAATGAAAAAGAATCAACTTGACGGCGATCAAGAAGCCTATAAAAAGAATCAAGGAAGAGCTGAATTAGCAAAAACTTTATTATCTAGTAGAGAATTTGAATTTGATGATACTGATGATATAGCAGCTGCTACTGAAACCTAGTCCGGTATTCTTTCTCCAAGAGGGTTGCATGACGTTCTAAGAAAGTGCGATGGCACTAAAGAAGGATTGTTAAGAAAATGGAATAATATTGCTAACCCTAATAAAAAAGGTATGGTCGAAAGAATATTAAAGAATTATTAGGATATTGATGATAAAGCAAATTCCGTATTTAAAGATAATCCATTTAAAAATTCAGGAACTGAAAATTGGAAAAAGATACAATCAGTATTAAATAATCTTTAAGGGGTCAATGAATTATGTCGATGACTCGAGAAGAAAAATTTGCTAAACAATTAATTATGCGTAATTTATCTGAATAGGGTTATCCTACATATGCTAAATTATTAAATGAATTTGATTTAAATTTAACTGAAAATCCAAATGTAATTGCATTTATGGAACCTGCAAAAGGAAGAATCGTGGTTAATAGAGGACTTGAGGAAAGTCAAGTTTCTGTGGTAATTCGTCATGAAATACTTCACTCTTATTTAAAACATGAAAAAAGATTACTATAGAAATTAGCTAGAGATTCCGAATTAGATTATGATGAATTAATAAATACAGGTATGCAAGATGTACTAGATGATTTAAAAAATAAATTATATAGTAATGACGATTTTAATATTGCGGCAGATTACGAAATATCAAATTTAGCATATACTGATGTAGATAAAGATACCATAAGATAGATAAATATTAATGGTTAGATATTATCGGGATTAGTTACGGAAGATCAACATCCTGACTGGGTAGATTATTCAGTAGAGGATATGTATTAGGAATTAGTAAATCAAAGAAAAAGAGATGAAAACAAATTAGATGATTCAGTACATCTTGGTTAGTTAAAAGATAAAACTACATTTATAGATTTGAACGGGGTGGTATACGGAATATGAAAATATTAAAAGAAGAAACTCAATACCATCATGGTTCATTTAAAGATTTACAAACATTCTTAGATAAGAATGGAGATCCATACACTTTAATAAAATCTGAATATCCTCAGGATAAATCAAAAAATAAGGATAAAAATAATTCTGATAATCAAAATAGTAATTAGAATTAGCAAAGTAATCAAAATAAATCCGATTCAAATAATCAATCAAATAATTAGAATCAATCAAATAATCAAGCAAATAATTAGTCAAATAATCAATAGAATCAAAATAATAATTAGAATCAACAAAATAATAATTAGCAATAGCAAAATTAGAATTCACAGCAACAGGATTAGAAAAAAGTTCCACCAGATCCAAATGCATCTTATGTTGATGTTAATACCGGATTTGAATATAAATGGGATCCATAGAAAAATCAATTTATGAAGGTAGGTAAATATCGTGCCAAATAAAGACGTGCATATTTATATTGATGATGATACTGGATTTAAATATATTTTTGATGGAACTAATCTTGTAAGACTTCCTGATGATTCAGGAAGTGGTAATGGATCGGATGATTCCAAACAAAACCAAAATGATAATAAATCCGATGAAAATGGTTCTTTAGATGACGCGAAAGAATAGCAGGATAAAGAAAAAGAGTAGTCAGATAAGAACGAAAGAAAACCGTAGATTGGCGACTCTGATGATTTAAGTGATGAAGATGAAGAACGAGAAAGACAAGCAGAACAAGAACGAGAAGAAGATGAAGAGGAAGCAGAAACTCCTGAAGAACGTAAAGCAAGACTTGATAGAATAAAAAGATATTTATCCAATGATGAGATTGGAGATCAAATTAATTATGAAAGCGAGAAAAAAGTTTCCGCAGAGAAACAAAGAAAGAAAGCTGCATAGAAAAAAGAAATTGAAAGAAATCTCAAAGGAGCAGAAAGAAATGCTCATGTGATTTCTCTTCTTGGAAAAGATCTGAAATAGTTCTTGGGTAAATTACTTGGAAAGTCAGAACGTAACGCAACTTGGAGAAAGTATAATGCAAATTATGCTAATGTGGGTCTAATTCGTCCTGGGTATAGATACGACCCAGTTGGTAAAATTCCTGTTATCTAGATATATCTGGATCAATCAGGGTCCTGGGGTGAAGATGATATTAAATTGGCAAATGATATACTTAAATCAATTCAAGAATTTGAAGATAAGAAACTCTTAAAAGTTCAAGTATATTATTTTGCAAATCATATTCATGATAATGCAGCGGCAGCAAGAAATGAGGGTGGAACTGCTGCAGGAACTGAATTAATGCAATAGTTAAATGAATAGAAGCCAGAAAATGTTATTGTAATAACGGATAGTGACTTTGATCATTTTGGTTTGAGTGGTTCTTATACTGCGCCCGGTGGAGTTTGGATGGTTTTTAGAGCAGCAAGATCAGAACAACTTATAAAAGCACTTAAAGGTAGACTTCAAACAAAAATTTATGATATAGATAGAATATAAATCTATATTAAGTAGAGGTTTATAAATGGATATAAGACAATTAGTAAACAAGTATCAACAATATTTAAAAAACGATGATTATGATGGATTATTTGCAGCATGTAAAGATTCTAGCGAACGAAAAGATTTAATTGAGTTTTTATATAATAGGTGTGCTATAGATGTATTACCTCACATGACTTCTATACCACCAAAAATGTTCCAAGATGTTGAAGGTATTTCTTAGATCAGGATTCCTGATAACATAACTGATATTGGAGAAAGAGCATTTATTGGATCTACGGTATCCAAAGTAATACTTCCAAATACCATAAAGAAATTACCAATGGGATTATTTGAAAATTGTTTTAATTTACATAAAATATTTATTCCAGATTCAGTTACTGAATTTTCTTAGAATGTATTTAGAGGAACGCCCGACGATATATTAATTGGTGCTAATTTCAGATCAGATAATGCTTCAAAATTAAGATTTCCTCAATCAGAACTTGATTTTTATAGGTAGCATTTAAGATTTAGGAGAAATTCATAATGAAAATAGAAAAAATTTTAAATGAAGCATTTAGTCCTTCCATGCCAACCTGGTTAAAGAATTTTTTTCTTTATAATACCGAAAGAAGAAATCCTGGAAGTAAATTTAGATCTACGAGAATGTATCCATAGCCAAAAGGATCGGAAGCAGAATATTCTGCTCTTAGAGGTTCAAGGAATAGAAATATTGGTAGAGATGATGATGATTTACGTGCCATTAATATATTAAATAAAGTAGGAATAAATTTTGAAAAAGCAAAATTTAATGAAATTAGTCCTCCACCAAAATTGAATAGCCCAATATTTTAGGATAAAGATAAATTATGTATTTCTTGGTTAAAATCAAATTATGATGAGATGTTATGGATATCAGGGTCTAGATCTTCAGCGCCACATGAAAAATTTACGATGGATAATGGTAAAGATGTTGCTATGTGGCAATTAAATAATAAATAGTTTCAAACTTATTGTAAAGGTTTCTGTTGGTTAGATATGACAGATCCCGATAATTTTAGGGAGTAGGATTAGTAGAAACGTGCATTAATACGTGCTGGGTCTGTAGAACGTAATCCTAAACAAGGAAAGGCTGCGGAGACGGCGGCACAAAGAGGTTGGGGTAATAGTAATTTCGATAAATCTGGTTATTATAAAATTCCTGCAGTAAAAAGATATGCAGATGAATTAGCCAGAAGAAAATAGGCTGGATTAGCTAATGCATTAGTTGAAACACGAGAAGCATTAATAAAGCTAAGGGATGATTTAAAAAGCGTTATGGATATAGTGCTGGAAACTCCAACATACAGTATTAGACGTGGTATTAAAGATGCTACTCAATCTTTTACTAATGCAGTTGATTAGTTCGACACAGCAACTCAATATGCTGACCAATTATCTACGACAAGTAATCTAAGTTCAACGACACAATATCTTAAAAATTCTTTGGATTATACAAATAGATTTATTCAAGATGCATATTAGGTAATTGGTCAATTTGTTCCAACTACAATTGATTACGACGTTAATGATACTACCATATATGATGATAGTGATTGGACAGGGTTCTAATTAAAAATAAATTTTTCTTTTAATTTATATTAAAGGAAGAATTTAAAAAATAAAAAGTAAAATATAGTAATATATTGATGCTAAATTTATATGGAATATTTCAAATCCATTAAATAAAAGGAGAAATAAATATATGTTTATTTATGAAGGCAAGAAAAGAAATGAAGCAGATACTGCCGATGTTGAAGTATTAAACATTGTTTTTCAAGCAACTCAAATTCCAGCTGTAACACCTGATGTTCAAGTATGGAAAGATGATACTACTATTTACGCAAAAATTGGAGATAATGTAATTTCTGGTAGCGTAAGTGAATAAGGAGGCTATTCTAAATGTTAATGTATGAAAAGAATGGAAAACTTATTCTTGATTTTCAAAAAAGTTCAATTCCAGCAGAAGTAAGTGATGTCCAACTTTATAAAGAAGATGATACCGTTCATGTATTAGTAGGAGATAATGATTTAGGAGATAGCACTAAAGTGCTTTCATCCATTTCAGTAAAAGGATTTAAGACTACTTATGCAGTAGGCGATACAATTGATTTAACTGGAACAACTGTAACAGCTAAATATGATGATGGTAGCTCTGAAGTTGTAACTACTTATACAACTACTCCAGATGATAAAACTACATTAACTGCTCAGGATACTAGCGTGGTATTTTCTTATACAGCTGGAGAAGTAACAAAGACTGTAACTAAATCAATTACAGTTTCTTAATTTATTTTAGAAAGGTAAGTGATAATTTTGACTCTTGATGAATATAGAGATGAAATAAAATTAAAACTTACTGGATAGATTTTAGATATAGAATTAGATGATGATACGATAGATCGTGTTATTCGTTCTGCATTAAGAGAAATGCAGCGATATCTATCTTCAACTAGTCTATTAACAATGCCATTTAGTAAATGTATAGATTTATCAAACGTAACTGATGAGAGTGGTAAACTAGTAAAAATTAGTTCAATATCAAGGGTATATAGAGCTCATGGATTTGTTTCTGATGAAGGTAACAGCAATCCATCAGCTGCTATGGATCCAATGTATGTTTCTTAGTGGTAGTTATTATCAGGAACTGGAAATTTATATAATTATTAGAATTATGTTTATGATTATGCAGCATGGAATACATTATTATAGACAAGAAATACTACATCAACTGATTTAGCGTTTCGTTATGATAAAGCTTCAAATAAATTGTATATAAATGTTGCAAGTAATTATCCATTAAATATTACAATTGAATATGTTCCAAGATATGATGATGTTGAAGAAGTAGTATCAGATTACTGGATAGATATATTAATGAAATTAGCTTTAGCAATAACAAAAATAACAGTAGGTAGAGTAAGAAGTAGATATGTACAATCAAATGCTTTATGGCAAAATGATGTGAATATATTACAAGAAGGATTAGATGAATATTCACAATTGCAACAATATCTACAAGCTAATTTACAATTAGTATATCCTATTGACTGATATATGTTTTGAAGGTAAGGAGATTATTAAATGAGTTTATCCTACTTAACAGAGGCTTTCAAGAGCCTAGAAATTCTTGAAGAAGAAGATTTTAATCTTGCAAATAAAGAAGACGTAGAAAAACTGCAAGATTTTGAAAATGATTTGCCAGAAGATACTATTGAAATCATGAGTATGGATTTTGATGATGTAGAAGAGGCAGAAGAAGAAAATGAAGAATCTCATATTGGAGATGTAATTTTAGATTGTCCAGTATGTCATTCAAAACTGTATAAGCATTCTGATGAAGTAGTAATCGATGAAGAAGAGCAGCTCGCTAATGTTGGTGAGGAATGTCCTTATTGTTATACTTCTGATGGATTTAAGATTGTTGGTCAAGTAGCTCCATATCAACCAGAAGACGAAATAACTGTTGATGTAGAGGATAAGATTGAAGATTCTGATGATGAAGTTGAGGAAAAAGAAGAAGTAGAAGAATCTTTAAATGAATCAAAAGAAGATATTATTACGTATTTTTCAGATTATGAGATTGATGGGCCCGAAGATGTTAAAGCTGAACGAGAAGAATTTAGAAATTATAATCTAAAAGCAAAAATTAGTTCAAAACTAACTCCTAATTATACTCATAAGGTTATCGTTTCGGGTAAGGTTGATGATATGATTCGCTACGCAGAAGAAACTGGTGATGAATCATTAAAATACGAACTTCAAAAAAGAAATTATCTTGAAGAATCTTTAAATGAATCAAAAGAGGTAGATCTTACTGAATATCAGAAGTGGGTAGATTATGATATGAAGAAGTATCATAAGATATCAAAAAATACCATGGATAAAATCAAAAGTGCGGGGCTTTCTGTAGTAAAAGATTAGTATGGTGATTATGAAGTAATTGCTAAAAGAGCAGATAGCGATGTAAATGAATCATTTAATTAGAAGCTGACAGAAAAGCAATGGTAGTACACTTTAAAATCAGGCTCTCTTTTAAGGGATGCAATTGATGAAGGAGATCTACAACAAGTTCAATATGCATTAATTGATTGTTATGACGAATTACATGATCATGATTTACTCGATGATGGTGAATATGATAGTTACGTTGAAGATGTTAGAATGCTTGATGCATCTGATGAAGATGCAGAAGATGAATTTGATTATCAATTAAATGAGTTCTATGATCTTTGTGATAATTTAAATGTTTGGGTAGCTTTAAGTGAATCTTTTAATATTAAAAGAAAAAGAGTAACTGAAGATTTTGATAAGGTTGAAGTCGAAACAGAAGATTAGAAAATTACCGTAAAGAGCGAACCAAAAGAAATAGATTCTGATGATTAGATGATTGCTCCTATTGAGCCTGAAGTTAAAGCAGATATTGAAGATAATATTGAAGAAATTGGAGAAGAAGGTTCAGAGGAAGTTGATTTCGATGTTGATGACTTCGATGAAGAGTCATTCGATGAAATCGGAGAATCTTATTTAAGAAGAGTCTATGAGAATGTAACTTCTTATAAAACCAAGAAGGTTTCCAGTGATGGTAATAAATTAGTAGTCGAAGGTTTAATTACATTTAAATCAAAGAAAACTAAACCAACTAGTTTTATATTTGAAGCAAAAGATGCTACTAAGAAAGGCGCTTTAAGATTTATCGGAGAAAATCTTCAAATATCAAGAGGTCATAAATCATTCATGCTTAAAGGTAATTTAACTGAAGGTAAGTTTTTATCAGAATCATTAAATTACAATTATAGAACAAAGGATTCAACTGGTAAGACTACGAGAATCTATGGAACAGCAAAGAGATCATAAATAATATGAATAAAAATAAGATTGAGATGAAGAATCTTTCTGAAGAAGAAGGTTCAGTTTAGAACGCTATTGTAAACTGGTGGCAAACATACGACTTCTTTGAAAAATCTTCTGAACAAATATATAATGATTTAATTCAAATAATACCCGAAGAAAAGAAAGAAGATTCTTAGGTTAAAAGATTATTAGGAAGTATCTTAAGAAGTAAAGATTATACCATAGCAGCAAGTATTATATAGGAATTTGTTCTTAGAGGAGATAATCTTAGTAATCTTAGGGGATTCAAAGAAGTAGAACCGAAATTTATGAAAAATTTTGGAAGAAAAAGATAAATTTAAGAAAAGGGAGAGTTGTTACATAAAATGAATAAAGAAAATGTAATAATAGCAACTGATCCCCAACAGTATGGATTTTTATTAACTCCTGCAATAAAATTACATAGAAGATGGTTTATTGAAATGGCAAGGTTAATAGGAATTCGAGTTGAATATAGATATCCAAAAAATACAGTTATAAATCCAGAAACTCAAGAAGAAACGATTTAGTATGGAGTTAATTGGACTACATATGCAGAAATTGATTCAAAGTATTCATGTCCTGAAAATATATATTGTATATTTGAATAGCATCCGGATTAGCAAACGATGAAAAAAGTTGGATGGATGTCAGAATTACAAGAAAATAGTTCAATAATTCATGTACAATATGATCTAGAGCATATATAGCAAGGATGTTTATTTAAATTGCCTGGAGGCTTAGATGATTCCAAAGGTAGATATTTTAGATTAGTTAGATTAACTAATAGTATAATCTATCCAGCATCACTGATGTGTGAAGTAGTTCCTGAATACTTTGATTTATATGTACCTGATTAGAATGACCATGAACATAATAGTAATATTCCAGTATTGAATGATGAGGAGTATTATCATACTTGGAATTAATTATTACTAGTTTTTATAGTGGTGATAATGGATTTATTCAATATATTTTGGGTATTATCAGATCTCGTTTAATCGAAAGAAGTTTAGATTATACAAGATATGAAAATATTTTTCAAGTTTATTAGTAGGATATATCTGTAGAATCTGTAATATTGTAGGCAGCATAGAATCTAATTGTGTAGAAATATAGCGATCAAATAATCATTACAATAAATCCAAATGTATTATATAATAATAAATCAATAAGATTAATTGATTTATGTAAATTATTAAATTATGGTAATTTAGAAAATCAAGGTTGTCATATATTTACTGATACATTTGATTATGTAGTTTCTCATTTGGAGAACTTATATTCTGAATATACAAAGAGGTAAATAAGATGGCAGTTTATTTTTATGATACAGCTTTATTAAACAAATTAAGATATTGGACAAATAAAACTAATTTAGCAATTTATGGAATAGATGAAACTAGAAGGTTATTTGAAGTAATTGGTACAGAGACAAATGATCACAAAATTAAATTACCAATTATTTGTTTAAGAAGAAATGGTGGATATGAAATACTAAATATTAATAAGAAACCATTAACTTATAGTGGTGCGATAGCAGCACGTAAAAATGGAACTTCAACTTAGTTTAATGCTATTCCAATTCAAATTAATTATCAATTAGATATTTATGCAAAATATTTATAGGAAGCAGATTCATATGCACGGAATTTAATATTTAATATAGTGAATTATCCTACTATGAAAATAGAGATCCCTTATGGAGAAAATCAGTATTTAGAACATTATGCAAATGTAAGAGTAGCGACAAATGTAGAAGATAATTCATCAATACCTGAACGAATGGTTCCTGGATTATTTACTAGATTAACGTTAGATCTAAATATTGATGATGCATATTTATGGGATATTAGAGATCGTAATGATGTTGAAATTGATTCAACAGTGGAATTAAGAATACAAAATTCTGAAGCTGATGATTTCACAATCGAATATTTTAAATTTAAAGAAAATGAAAATCATTAACTCAAGTTAGGAGAGAGTAAATGAGTAGAATAGTTATAACCGAATCTGATTTTACAGTGCCTGTAGCTACTTATCAAACTACCGATGTCGTTTTTGTTCCCGGTTTTTCTGTATTAGATTTAAGTACAGATGGTGCTGCTCAACAAGGAGAACCAAAATATTGTGCAAGTTTAGCAGATTTTTCAAAATATTTTGGGACCGTAACTCCAACATTTGCTGCAACGCAAACATATCCTGCTGGGTTTGATGCAAAAGCTACTGCAGGTTTGAGTACTACTAACTGGTTTGATGCAGGTGCAGCAGATCCTTCTTTTATTTATGCAAAGGAATTACTTGCTCAAGGGATTCCAGTGGTTTATGAACGAATGAATATTTCCACAGCAGATATTACTGTTGCTGCTGCATATTCATATTTAACAACTTTAGTATTTACTGATACTAGAACTGAATCCATATCTTATCCAACAGCAACCGTATATAGTTCAACTTCTACGTATTCAATTGGTGATATTGTTTCATATACTGATAGTGAGACTGAAGAAACAAATTATTATAGATGTCTAGTAGACATTACAGAAGGAGAAGCTTTTACTCCTGCTCATTGGCAAGTTCTTCCAAAAACTTAGGATACGTTATAGCCGTTACTTGACTTAGCAATTCCCGTTAAGTATTTAACAAGCGGTGGCTATCCGTCTGTTGAGTTCACTCCTGAGGGTGGTTCTGGAACTCTTGCAGGTTAGATGATTACAATGGCGGAAGCTCGTGGAGACTGTGTTGCATTGGTTGATTATCTCGATAATGCAACAAGAAAATTAGTTGGCGATTCCAGTGTGTATGATGCAATTAAAGTTCTTTCTTCAGAATTTGCTACTGCATTTGTTCCTTGGGTGGAAGTTTCATTTGTAAATACTTATGGTGGTACGTCTAATAATCATATGCCTCCATCTTTTGCATATTTAACTGCATTAGGTGAGGCTCTCGGATATTCGTCAAACACTCAAGCAATAGCTGGTGTAACAAGAGGACAAATTCCAAACTTTGTTAGACTTTGTACAAATTACACTTTAACTAATACTATTGCAGAAGATACATTCCAACCTGAAAGTGGCGTATCTGTAAATGGTATTACTAATATTGCTAATTATGGTTACAGAATTTGGGGTAACAGAACAATGAAAGCTAATAGTGGTGGAACTAAAGCCACTTCCTTCCTGAATATTAGAAATATGGTTTCTGATATTAAGAAGACAGTATATAATGCTGGTATGCTTACTTTATTTGAGCCAAATGCTCAAGTAACTTGGCTCAGCTTTACTTCAAAGATTACTCCATTCTTAGATAGTTTAATTAGTAATTATGGACTTTCAAAATATACTATTGAAAGAAATACTACAACTGATACTGGTTCTCCTCTGCCAAAGACTACATTATCAGCAACTATAACCATTTATCCTGTTTATAGTATTGAGAAAATTACAGTTCAGATTGCTATTCGCGATGATGATACTGTAGAAGTTACTGAATAATGGAGGTAATAAATAATGGCTTATAATACAAATAGTGTAAGAATTAAGGGCTCTGATAGACCAAGTACATTACAACAGAATAATGCAGTTTCTCAGAGCGCATATCATATGGCAGATAGTCCTAATCTGTATGAGCCACAAAGATCAAATAACTTTGAATTTGTCGTTTCTGGATTAGGAACATTAACATTACCTGATGGATCAGGACGTACAATTAATGAACAAAATGCTTCTGATGCTATTAGATTATCAGTTTCATCTTCAAGTGTACCTCATTTTACTCAGAGCGTAATCGAGATTCAAAGAGGTAATAATACCGTCAAGTATGCTGGTGTTCCTTCATTTGATGCAGGCACATTAGTAATTAATGATTATATTGGACTTGAAGCAAAGATGGCTCTGGAAGCTTGGTAGAATCTTTCATATAATGTAAGAACTCAGAAAGTTGGTTTAGCGGGTGACTATAAGAAAGAGTGCTACTTGGTAGAATATACGCCTGATTATCAAGCCGTCAGAAAGTGGGTATTAAGAGGTTGCTGGATTAGTCAGATTTCTGAAGATAATTATAACAACGAGGAAAATTCAAAGCATACTATTACGGCAACAATTCAATATGATTACGGATATCCTTCTGCAATCTAATAGTAAATATTATATAGAGTAGCGATTAATTTCGCTACTCTATACAAGGATTATATGAAATTAATAGAAAAAGTAATTATTCATGATACTTTAAATAAAAAATTATTTTCTGACGACAATAAATTATACCCTGAAGTTAAAGATAGAATATTAGACATTGTAACTGAATTTCTTGAGTATACAGAATTAGATTTAAATATTGCAGATATTCAATTAGTTGGATCTAATGTCTCTTATAATTATGCAGAAGATTCAGATCTCGATGTGCATATCATAACAAATTTTGATTTGATTGATGCTCCAAAAGAAATTTTACAGTCGTTATATAATGCTAAGAAAAGTTAGTTTAATGATAAATTTGATATAACAATTAGAGGAATACCTATAGAAATGTATATTCAAGATATTAATGCTGGTATACACTCTAATGGAATTTATTCGGTATTAGATGACAACTGGATAAAATTTCCTGATAAAATAACAGGAGTCAAGCAATATGTTTTTGCAGATGAATTGCAAGATTGGACTAATCATGTTAATAAAGTCATAAATGAAAAAAATTATGAGAAGGTTATTGATACAATAAATAAGATATACATGATTAGATCTAATGGTTTAGCTAAAGACGGAGAATTTGGAAAGGGTAATTAGTTATTCAAAGAAATTCGTAGTGCAGGATTATTAGATAGATTAAAAGATGCATTAATTGATATAATGTCTGACAGACTTTCATTAGAGGAATTAAGTCGTTCACAAATATTGAATCGAGATTTTTGAGGAGTGATTATGAATGAGTTTCATAGTTGAAGATAGTAGAACACAGCTTCTTCAAAAATCAAAAAAAGCAGATAATTACGTTCCGTCTAATCAAGCAAAAGGTAAGAACAGATATGAACGAAGATTACATTCAAAAGTAGCAAAATCAGTAAAACAATATAATTCAATGGACATGAATAAATTATTTAAAGATAATATATTAGATGTTAATGTTGAAGTGAACGGTGAAACTGATAATTATATAGTTAGAATGTCTTTCGGAGGATTTCTAGATTATCTTCATGAATAGGTTGAACGCAACAATGGACAATTAGATTTACGAACGATATCAAGAGCGTTAGTATCTGCATTTAATAGTGATAATACTTATATTTGGTGTAGCTGTGACGATTGGAAGTATCGTATGGCATACTGGGCTACAGTAAAAGATATAAATAGTGGGCAGCCTGAAAACAGACCGTCTGACATAACTAATCCAAATGATACAAAAGGTGCGGGATGTAAACATACTTTATTAGTTCTTTCAAATAATACATGGTTAATAAAAGTAGCTAGTGTAATTCATAATTACATTAATTATATGGAAAAGCATTAGCAAAGATTATATGCAGATATTATTTATCCTGCAATATATTAGAAAGAATATGAAGATGAAGTACAACTTGATATGACTTCTGATGATGAATTAGAAAGTGATAGTGAACTAATTGATATTGCAAATAAATTTGCTACAACTAAGAATCAATTTCAAAAAGGTAATGAAATTGGAATGGATACTAGATTTAAATCATAGAATCAACCAATTAAGAAATAGGTTTCTTTCGATGATTTAATTTCTGATTAAATTTAAATTTTAGATAAAGAATCTCTATTTTTAATTTTTGATAACTTGTAAATATATATTAGAATATAATAACAGCATATTATATATTCTTGAGGTTCTTTATGTTTTTCCATAGTATAAGCATTTAAGGACTTTAAGAACTTAAATGCTTATTTTTTTTTTAAGGAGATTAAGATGAGTAATATAACAATTCAAGAAACTTTTACATTACCGAGTAAAGGATTAGTTTATAATAGAAAAATTGATCCAATTATTCATTTAGAATCAATGACTACCGCACAAGAAATGAAAAGATTATAGCCAAGTGATTCTCCATATTGGACATTATGTTCAATAATTGATGATTGTGGTGCAGCAGATTGTGGCATGTCTAGTTATGATATGTGTCTTGGAGATTATTAGTATTTACTTTATATGCTTAGAATAGTAACCCACGGTAGTAATTATTAGGTGATTAGTAATTGTCCTTATTGTAGATCAGAAGTAAAAGAAATTATACCTTTAGATGAATTAGATGTTCTTGAATACACTTCTGATTTAGAAAAATATAAGGAGTTCGAATTACCTAAATCTGGTACATTAGTTAATTTGAAAGTATAGACTCCAAGGATGTTAGATAGCATTTCTGAAAGATCAAAAGAAGTAAGAAAGAAGTCAAAAAGCGGAAAGGTAGATAATACATTACTTTATACATTAACCGAACTTATTGATAAAGTTGATGGTAGAGAAATGGATGATGTTGAATTAGAAAAATGGGCAATAGCATTACCACTTGCGGATACTAATGCAATTCTTCAATATTCTGATAAATTCAATAATTCTATTGGTATTGATACAGAAATAATGACTACATGTCCAATATGTGGTTTATCATATACCAGTAGATTAAAAACAACGAACGAATTTTTTCGACCCAGTTTGGACTTCTGATGGGTAGCGGTATTCAGATTTTAGATATAAAGAAATAGTTAAAGAACGATATTTGATATCAAAACATACAAATACATCATATATTGATACGGCAGATATAACCCCAACAGAAAGAAATTATTTATTACAATTCATCATAGAAGATTTAGCAAAATAGAAAGAAATATTAGATGCTGCAAAACAGCAAAATAAAAATAAAAAATAAGGGAGATGAATTTATTTGGCGAATACTCCCAATTATTCTGAAGAGATGTTCAGAAGCATTCAAAAATTATTAAAATTATTTGAACAAGGAAAATATGATGATATTCTGGAAAGTAAACGTAAATTAAGTCCATCAACTTTTGGTGTAGATACGATAGAAAAATACTATGATGAAGCAACAAGACAAATTATTGATAAATGGGAAGCTAATCTTAGTAGTATAGTTTTAACGGATACGGGAAGAATATAGAAATAGTTACAAGATATTGATTTAAATGTTCCAGTTGAAGAAATTGAATCTTAGTTGATTGAAAAAATTCAAAGTTCAACAGAACGAAAGATTCGTGAGCCTGCAAAAAAAGCACTCAATAAGCTATATGATTTAATTGAAGAACGTGATAATGAATTATCAAGTTTAGAGGAACGAAGGGAAGAAGCAGTTGCTGCTGCAAGGCGTAATCTTTGGAAAGAATTATCTGCAAAAGAAAAAGCAGAAATTTATAAACGTGCTAGCGATGAATTACAATTAAAAATTGAATAGCTTGATACGATATTAAAGTATGAAACAAGTATAACAGAAGAAGAAAAAGCTGAATATGAAGAACTTCTTAAAGATAAATAGATGCTGGATGAAAAATATCTTGCAGTAAGAAAATAGCAAATTTCTGAATTATCTAAGGAAGAAAGATTAGCAAGATATAAATCAGAAGCAGAAGAAATAGCAAAAAATGCTAGATTAGAAAAAGCATTAGCAAAGGAAGAAACAAAAGATAACCAAGTTGAATAGAAACGTAGATTATCAGAAATAAATCTTGATACTAAAAATAAATTAAAAGAAACTCAAGAAAAATATGGTTTATCCAAATTGGAAATTTCAACTGAATAGACTACAAAGTTACTTGGTGGAATAAGTGATTTATTAAGTGGTAAAACTGGATCTGCCGAAGGATTAATGGGTACATTATTTGGTGAGAGTGGAATGATTGCAGGTACAGAAACTGCAGGAGTAGCAGGAGCAGCTGGTATGGAAGCATTAGCAGGACCTATTGGTATTGCACTTATGGTTTTACAGACTATTGCAAAAGTAGTTGGTAAAATTAATGAAGCAGTTGCAAAAGGCGTAGATATGTCAGCTAGTATGCAAACATCATATATGTCACCAATTAATACTAGGTTACAAGGATTAGTCGCAGACAATAGAAATTATTATAATGAAATGACTGATTGGTCAAAAGAAAATCAAGATGATTTTGGTTTATTTATTGGTCGTTGGAATGCATTTGTTGATAAATAGAAATATATCGAATAGTTAAATACCTTAGTTCAATCAGGTATCGCATATAATGCAGAAGAAAGAGCATTACTTGCTACTATTTCTGATAAATTAGTTACTACATTTGATGTGATGGATGCAAGTTTAACGAGACTTGTTAGGTTACAACAAAGAGATATGACATATTCTGCATTAGGTAGTGAATCTTTATTAACGTAGTTTCTTAATAGATTTTCGACCATGGGAGGTATAGCAGATACTAGTTATCTTAGTGATGTTTACGATTCTGTTTCTGCTACGTTGCTAGATGCAGTTTCGAAGTTAAATGCCGATGATGCCACTGCTTTTAGTTACGAAGTCCAAAAATGGTTAGGAGCTTTATATTCTTTAGGTTTATCTCAAGAAGGTGTTCAATCTTTAGCAAAAGGCATTACTTATTTACAAACAGGTAATGTAAGTGAATTATCTTCAAATCAATAGTTACAATATATTTATTCCGCCGCTGCTGAAAGAGCAGGATTATCTATCGGTGATATTTTGATTTAGGGACTTGATATCAATACCACTAATGCATTATTACAAAATGTCGTTGGATTATTATAGGATATTTATAATAATTCGTCAACTAATGCAGTATAGTCAGCTTGGACAAATATTACTGGATTATCTATTTCAGACTTAAAGGCTATGACCAATGTGACAAGTGATTATATGGCCTATATTTCTCAGGAGCATCAAGGTTGGGTAAGTTCTTGGGAAGAAACTTAGAAGTAGATTTCAATGATTGAAGATACAACACGTACTAGTATTGCTGAAGCAATAACTAATATTATTAATAATGCACTAGTTAGTGTTGGAGATAGAATAGTAAAAGAATAGTTTGCGTCTGCAGGAATTTAGAAAACATTAGTTAGTGATGCTGTTAGTAATTTTATTCAGGGTATTGGTGGTTATGAAGAAGGTGGAACAGCAGATTAGATTGTTTCAGTTATTGCTCAATCCACAATGTCGACAGCAGATCATATAGCTGCTGGCGTTGATTCTGCAATTAAATTGTTTACAGGTCAAGGAACACTTTCTGGTATTATAAATGATGCATTAGGCATTGGTGGAGTAAATAAATATTCCTTATATTATTTATCTGATGCAATTGGTGGTACTGTTGGTGATGTAGTTAAATCCATGATTACAATTCCTGCAGTTGTACAGGAAGTTTCAGAGGTTCTACAAGATTGGGGAACTGGTAAAGAAGAAGCTGATAAATTATCATGGGATGAAAAATTATTATCCAAATCCAGTTAGATATATACAGTTTTAGAAAATCTTGAGAAAGATAGAATAATTGAAAGAAAAGAACGTACAGCAGAAAATGTTTCAATGTCAGTTGCTATGGATAATTGGAAAGCAGCTGTAGATTAGATGAATTAGCAAGTTAATTATTAGAACTTGTTTATTACAATGGGACTTGATATGCAAAATCAAAATTAGAAAGATATCGGGTCTGCATTAAATGCCTTAACAGAAAGATTAGATAATCCACCTATGGTTTAGGAATCAGATTATTTTACTACTTATAATTAGAATACTTATAGTAATGACATTTATAATCAAAATACTTATTCAAATGACAATTATAATACAAATAATATAACTAATATAGATAATACTGATACGTTAGCATTATAGTCTGAAATAAATTCTATTACTGGTATGTAGGCATCAATTGCATCTTCTCTTAATACTGCTTATGATTCATTAATTGATACATAGCTTACTACAACAGCAGCACTTAATACTTTCCAGTCTTAGGCGGATGCAATAGCAAATAGTTAGATATCAATAAGTAATGAGTCCACAGAAGATAGAGCATTAATAGAGCAAGCTAGTGATATATAGAGGTATCTTTTTGAAAATGAACGATTAATTAGGGTATCTTTATCTTTGTTGGAACCAAGTGCAGTTGAGTAGTTAGATCATTTATCAACTTGGAAAACAGATAGAGAAACAATGAAAGAATTAGTTGAACATATTCTTTCCATCATGCGAGATAAAGTACCTGTTGATATTATTGATAATGATGTTAATACTATAGTTAATAACATTTATAGAACAAGATACTAGTATTAAGGAGTATTATTATAATGAAACAGAAATTTTTTACAAAAACTATATAGAGTGATTTTATAAAATCTTTATTATATAATACTCCTTTACCAACTTATAGTACAATACGAGTAGGAGAATATATAATAAAAGGTCATACATACGTGTATGATAGGTCAATTATCAAATGTGTAGAATCAGGATATTTATGTAGGGACATAGCCGTATTAGAACAATGGAGATCTAGTGCAACAGTATTAGGTGAATTTATTTTAGGTAAAGATATTTTAGGCATAAGAGACTCAGTCCCTATTGTAACCAGTGGTAGTTATATATATAATGGTTATCATTATATTCTTGGTGCATATAACTTACGATATAATCTGAATGATAGTGATCCGGATTATCCTATATTTGATTCAACTCAAAGTTATAATGCTGGAGATATTGTTTAGTATTCTATTAATAATGTTTATCACTTATATCAAGCAATTATAAATATTCCTGAAAATACTGCTTGGAATAATGATTAGTGGAACTTTATAACTGCGTATGAACGACCATACACATTAATTCAATGTACTGAAGATGGAAAAATTGATGATATTCCATTAGGAGCATCATATAAAGTATTACAAACATTTGAACCCGAAACTTTATTAGAAACTTCACGGTAGTTATTAGATAAACATACTTATTATATTAGAATAGCATTAGTAAATGGTTAGACTATGCTTTAGTTAATATATAATGAAAATTTAGAATAGTTAAATTAGAAGGCAGCAAAATGGATAACTTATTCTAATTATATTCCTGAGATGTATTATACTAAATTTGCTAATAGATTTATTTCAACTACAGATTATTATGATAGTTAGACTCATAGAAGATTAGGGTAGCTATTAAGATTTTATCGAGATATTTATCATCTTGACTTGATGGCATATTATAATTGTTGGGATGGAGAATACTTAAATAATTACTAGATATATAACGACAATTTAACAAAGATGTCAGAAACATCATTTAAAGTAATCAAGGTTCCGATTAAATTTAATAAGGAATATACCATAGCAATTGAATCAGATTCAAGTGTGAAGTTAGTTCCAACAATAATGAAATTAAATGAATTTCTAACTACAACAGTAGGTTAGTCAAACATAATTAAATTAGATAATTTATTAGATGACAATAATATAATATCTTATAGTTCCTTGTCATTTAATCAACCAATTATATTTAAACTAACCAATAATTCTGATGTCCCATTAAGTTCAGTTGAACCGTCAGTTGGAAGTTCAACACTATCGAAAGCAGAATTTTTGCAGAGGTATGAAAAAGATCTGTACTTGATTATTTAGCTACCAAAAAATAATCAATCGTCCATTGTTGTGTTAGAGGGTAATTATTTAAATACTAATACTAGTAAAATTTTTAATTTGGAAAATCTATAGCAAATAGGAAATCAAGAATTAAACGAATTATTATTAAGTAATTTATCTTTGTTATAGTTAAATGATGGAGTGACATATCCTTTTGCAGATAGATTAATTGAATATCTTCTATATAATGTTATAACTGGCATGGACACGATTGGAGAGGACATAACAAGAATTAGGAAGAAATTAAGTAATTACTTATATTATGATCCGACGGAAGTTGCATGGAGTGATTATTTACGAATTTTAATTTTTGATATGTATATGAATAATAGTAAATCTATAAATCTAGATATTTCAGGATATGTAGACAAGGACACTGAATAGTACATAAATAATTTATAAGGAGGTACATAAATGTCAACATTTAAAGGATATCCAGTAAATGATGGGTCTTATTATCAAGTACTTCCAAATGGTAATGCTCCTGACAATCTTGGTGTAGGAGATTTAATTGTAACTAGCAGCGGTACATTTCTAATTATAGCAGCAAGACAAATGAGTTAGACTGAAAAAGCACAAGCTCATTCTCAGCACGGAGTAAGTCCTATAACCAGAAGTGATTACACTGTTATATTATATAATAAAAATTTAACGACAAGGAACTTTAAAGGAACATATTTAAATCCACCTCAATATAGTGAATAGTTATAGGAAAATGCGTAGCAATAGCAGATTCGTTCAGATGCAATTGTAAGTAGTCCTGCAAGTCATGATGACTTGACAAAATTTGATATGCCGGATAATTATATTTACTTCTATCATTTAGATTAGTTTATAATGCTACCGTTATATGCAGATTCTGTGTCAGATACAATGTCTGTTTCTTTTGAACAGAGCACTCCCCTATCAAGATCTGCTCCAATATTTTCTTATAAAAGTTCAGGACCAAGAGTAGTTTAGGTTGGTTTTGATTTACATAGAGATTTAATGACGGATTTAAATTATTAGAGAAGTAATGTAAATTTACCGACAGGGTCTCCAGGAATAACCGATGATTACGTAGATATATTGATTAGATACATAGAAGCAGCAGCATTACCAGTATATCAAGCAACAAATAAAATGGTAAATCCACCAATAGTAGCGATGAGATTAGGTTCCGATATTTTTATAAAAGGAGTAATTACTGGATAGGTTGGTAAAACTTTTAAATTTCCAATATTAAGAAATGGTAAATATGCCGTAGTTAATTTAAATTTTGCAGTTGAAGAAGTAGAGCCTTATGATGCTTGGGATGCAGTTAAATATGGTAGTTATCGTGGAATTGATACTACATTAGATAGGAGAATGAGAGTGTAATATGAATGTATTGAAAAATGAAAAATATTTAAATTATGATAAATTATCAAGATATTCATAGTTCCCATATTTTTATAATACTCTTGATAATAAATATATTTGTGGAACAACTTCATACTTAAAAGATACTACTAATTATCAATTATATACTGTTAAGCAAGGTGATACTTATGACAGCATTGCATTAAATGCTTATGGAAATCCTACTTACTATTGGATTATTTGTAGTTTTAATCATATTCAAGATTCTTTTTCAATGCCAATGCCTAAATCTCAATTAAAACTTCCAGTAATGACGGATATAGAATTTGAGGAGATTGTATGAGTTTATAGAGTGTGCTTGATTTTGCTTATTCTCAGCTTGGAATAACAGAATCTCCTCCTAATAGTAATACTGTTATTTATAACACAGATTATTATGGTTATGAAGTATCTGGTCCGGATTATCCGTGGTGCGCAGTTTTTCTTTGGGATGTTTTTAGACTGGCAGGAGAATCTCAAGCATTTTATGGTGGAGGTAAGACTGCTAGCTGTACTGAATTAAAAAATTATTATTCAGGATTAAATAGATGGTTTACTTCCGGAGATCAACCAAAGCCTGGTGATATTGCTATAATGACCTTTTCGTCAAATAAATCAATATAGCATTGTGGTTTAGTTTATTCTGTTGATGGAAACGGTGTGTACACTATAGAGGGTAATACCTCTCCAGGAATTGAAGGATCTCAAGATAATGGTGGATGTGTTGCATATAAGTATAGAGGAACTGCAAACATCGTTGGTTTTTGTAGAATTATTTATTCGAATGAAACTAATGAAGGTGGTCCCGTTAATGAGTCGGGTTCTGACTTTTGGTCAAAAACAAGTTTATTACCAACAGATTTGAATCAAGTAACTACATCAGACTCGAATTTTACGCATTATTCAGGTAATTTTGGTTCTACATATACTTCTAATACCACTTGGAATAAAGAACTTGTTGATATATAGGAAACTAGAGATGTTATTCAAACAGTCGATGGACGAAGAATTGATGAACCTGATTATGGACCAAATCTTTTAAGTTATCCATCTTTAGTCGAAGCACCTTACATCAATGTTACTATTGGACAGTATACTTTCGGTAAATATGAAGAAAAACGTAAAGGTAATATTGCAGATAATACTTCTTCAATAATTAAAAAATATCCAAATTTTATTACATCATTAAATGTAGTAAAAATAAATGGTTAGGTAAATGTTTATACAATTAATCTATTATATTAGATTAAGGTAGGGGATGACCCCAATTTTATTGATAAGATATTAAGTACCGTTGGTTATGGAAAAATAAAAATTAGTTATGGTGATTATGCTTCTCCGTCATTTGTATATAAAGAGGAAGAAGCAATAATTACTAAGGTTACGCAAAAAGTAAATTTTAATACTTCTAGTATAAATTATACTATTTTTTGTACTAGTTCTGCATTATAGTTATTGGGTTCTTCTTATTAGTATAAAGCATACCACAAAACAAAACCAAGTAGTATTATTACATCTATGTTAAGAAATGATAGATACAGATTATTAGAAATTTTTCCTGGAATGAAAAATTAGAATTTTGGTAGATTTTTAGCTATGGATGATGCGGCTGTAGATATTCCTGCAAAAGAATATATGGATCCTCTATCATACATAAATTGGTTAGTAACGTATATGATTCCTGAAACTGATAATCCTGCATCTACCCAAAGAAGTGCTACTTATTTTCTTACAATTCATGATGATAGTTATGCAGATTATTCAAATGTTGGTGGTAGTTATTTTAAAATAACTAAAATATCTTCAAATTATAGAACAGTACCTACATTTAATACATATACCGTTGATGTAGGTTATCCAGGTGGGGATAATCCTGGTGAAAATTTAGTTATGGATTTTTAGGTCACTGATGATAATTCTTGGTCACTTTTGTATAATTATTATAATTCCGTTGCTTCTCCAATAGCAGCAGAAGAGAGTTATACATATACAATAAACGACAGAGGATAGTTAGTATAGAATTATTCACCTAATGTTACTACGAATGCTATTCAAGGTAAAACTACAGCAGCCATGAAGTCATGGTGGACTAAGATGACTGAGTTTCCAATTAGCGCAACTTTAGTTATTAAAGGCTTAGTTAGATCTGCTATGCTAATGACTTATCTAAGAGTAAATTCTTATTTCTTCGGTAAAAAACATATATCAAGTGGATTATATGTGATTACTAAACAAGAAGATAAGATTGATAGTCAAGGTTACAGAACCATATTATCATTAACCAGAATAGCAGGAGCGGACGATTATATTCAAAGAAAAGAATATACCAGACAAGCAGAAGTATTTACTGGAAATGATACATATAGACAACCAGAACAATCAGAAACAAAAGTGGTTCCATTTGATGAATAGGTAGTATCTAAAGCAGTGGAGGACAAAGCAGAACATGGTGTAGGATATAATACTGGAATAATAGAATTCAATACATCGAAACGATGGATGATTTCGGAGGGTTGTGCAGTATATGTTGTTTTTGATTAGAATGGAGTAATGTATACCGATACTACTAAATGGCCTTTTGTTTATAATGACAGTGACGAAAATATTAACAATCGTGAATTCATACTTCAAAGAGTAACGTATTTTGATACAGATGATTAGTATGATTTAACTTATTTTGATCATTATGGTGGTGAATACTATTTCCCATCAGACACGGAAGCTTGCTAGGCAGATTGGATACCGGCCTTAGGCTTTCAAGGACGTTGGGTTGCAGCTACAATCGGGAATCAAGTATATTTTCATCTTGACACATATGATAGATATGATGATGTTGACGGAGTTAAATCAGGTCAATTTTTACCATAGATAAATTAAGGAGGATATTACTATGATACTTAAAGGAATAATATCTTCTTATATTGATGAACAAACAAATAAAATAAAAATTAGAATTCCAAAATATCATCGACCAGTTGGTGTTGCAGGATCTGTTCCGAATGATGAATTACCATATGCTACAATCATATCATCTCCTGGTATTAAACCACAATACATTCCAGGAGATATAGTTTATATAGATTTTGAAGATGACGATTTATCAAAACCTTGTGTAATAGGTAAATTAAATTTTATAGAGGATCAAATAAATTCTGTAAGTAATATACAATTAGGAGATCTATTAGTTTCATCAGCAACTAATTTATCTTCTAATACAAAAATCGGTGATATAGATTATCAAGATTTATTACATACCGTTCAAGGATTTATTAATGCTCCACCTGGCGGTGGGTCTGATTACTATTATCAAGATGATGGTAGTGGAAATATTTCTGTTATATATTATAATATGTAAGGAGGAGGATTTAGTTGATATCTATTGCTTTTCCTGATATTTTAAATCATACAACTACAAATTTATATGAAGATAATACTGCAACAAAAAGCAATTTAAAATTGATTTTATCTACTGAATTGAAATCATTATTTGCAGATCCTGAATATGGCTGCGGATTAAAAAAGTTTTTGTTTGAATAGAATACCCCAATTATACGAGATCTAATAATTGATAAAATTTATAATACAATAAGAATATATATACCTCAATTACTTTGTAGAAGAACTGATATTGATTTAACTAAAGATAAAAATAATATATATGTGGAATTAACGGCCACAAATTTAATTGATTATACAGTTAATAATTATACTATAGCTTTAATGAATTTTTAGTAATACTGTATAAATATATAGAGGTGATAAATAAGTGCAAGATATTGTTTCCCCATTACAAAATACTTCTTACACAAATAAAGATTTTCAAAGAATATATCCTGAATTATTAGATCTTGTAAAAGAATTAACGAATAAATGGGATCCTTCCATTTCAAATGAATCTGATCCTGGTGTAATTCTAATTAAGTTAAATGCTTTAATTGCAGATAAATGTAATTATAATATTGATAAAAATGTCTTAGAATGTTTTCCATTATCTGTTACGCAGACAAAGAATGCAAGATAGTTATTTGAATAGCTTGGCTATTACATGAAATGGTATAGAAGTGCGAGTGCATACGTATCATTAAAATGGATTGGTGATACAATTGATGGTGTTAGTTATACTATACCTGCATTTACCATGGTAACAGATGAAACTAAATCTGTAGTTTACACATTAGTTGGATATGTTCCTACAATCGCAACTTAGGAATTTTCGGTTGCAAATTTAGTTTTACCTGCATCGGGTAAAACAATAAATGCTAAAGCCATACAAGGCATTGCAGTTAGATATGATATAAACGGCGATACAGTGATAACTCCAAATCATCTTGATTAGGATAATAGAATCTATTTTAATGTTTCAAATATTGCAGAGAACGGAATATTCATAACAAATACAGGAACATCAAATTATGAATCATGGATTCGTAAGGACAATCTTTTAGTAGAGGATTATGGAAACACTTATTATAAATTTGGTGTAACAGCAGATGGAGCGACGTGTTATCTTGAATTTCCCGATGACGCTGATGTTGTAATGAAAGACGGAATTGAAATTACCTATATTAGATCTGATGGAGAAAACGGTAATTTAACTGCTTCATAGTTATCTAATTTCTATTCTGATTTAACTGTAAATTCTTCTTTGGGAGATACAATGGTATTAAATGCATAGAATGTTTAGGTAACAAATTATTTTGCATCTACCGCAGGATAGAATTATGAGTCTATAGATTCAGCATATAAAAATTATAAGAGATCAATAGGAACTTTTAAAACACTGATTACTTTAAGAGATTATTTAAATTATATTGTTACTAATGATTTAGCTTCCAACGGTTTTTGCTGTGATAGAAGTGGAGACATTCAATCTACATATGATATAATGAGTTATTCAAATGGTATCGACTAGATAACTACTGTAATTGAATCTGATGATAATGAACCAGTTTTAACTGCATTTTCATTAAAGTTATATCTATTAAAATATTTTTCCGATGTATCTACTGCAAATATATTCAATGGTACTTTTTAGATGATGACGGATTCTTAGTTAGCTAATGTAGAAGATTATCTACTAGATGTTAAATCTCTGTAGCATGATTATGAATCAATTGAAGATACTTCTGATACTCAATCTCATTTTTGTTTATTTAAAAATAAATATCCACTGAGTTGTACAATTATTCCTTAGTATAAAGTTTCTTACACTCAAGAAAATGAAATAAAAGAAAATGTTAAGAAGGCTTTATATAAATATTTAAATTCTCAAGAGATTGAATTCAGTGAAAAAATTTCAACTGATTATTTATATAAGATTATTACTGAATCTGATTCCAGAATAAAAAATATCATGTTGGATTCTCCTGTGTATACAACTTATGCTGTTTATTTAGAAAACGGAATATATAAAGAAATACCAGTAAGTGGTAATATCAATGATTCATGCGATGTAGTAGCAATTACAGAAAATAATATTCCTATTACTGCGTATACTATAACAATTAACTCTGATACATATATCAATAAATTAGTGACTGATGGTGTCTATAATTATTCAACTAGGACTTTTATTTATAGTAGCGGATGGAAATTAAATGGTAATTCTGTGACATTATCAGATTATGGTATAACGTTAAGTGGTTCCAATCCAACTAGTGGAGATTAGATAATAGTTAATATTTCGAAGCAAACTTAGTTTAGAGATGAGATTTTAGCAAAATCAATATTAGCTGGAGTAACTCCATTTTTTATTCAAGAAGAAGAATTTGATTATAGATTAGATGAGTCAGACTCAACTATTTATAATAACATTAAATCAATTTCTTCAAGTGTTGATATTACAGTTGGTAACGGTAGCGGACAATCAGGAAGTTATGTTTTACGAAGTAATGAAGGAATTAAGTTTTTTGCACCTAATCTCTTATAGAAAGCAATTTATAATAATTATGTGAAGTTTGAATCTCATTTAAACGGTACTGTTGGTGCAAATTAGTATTATGAATTACAAACTGGAGAATATGTGGTTTTTTATTGGAAGTCTAGTGCTTCTGCAGCGGATTATTCTTTTGCTGCGTACGGTGAAGGTTGTATTATTATGCCAACTTTTATCTTATCTAGTACACAGTCTTCAACGACAACTACGTAGGAATTAGTTACAGAATTACAATAGCTTCCATCTCCTCAAATACTAACTAGTTAGGATTTTTCTTTAAATCCATATCAATCTCAAGCAATAGCAGCACTTACTGCTACTGAAAATATTCTTTCTTCGGATAAAGCAATATCTTATTATATTATAAATAAAGTAACAATAAATACTTCAATGTATTGTTATTGGGTATTGAATGATGTAACTATCTCTAATAATATTGAAACTTATTAGTTATTTGATATTGGTGAAACGGAGTATATTTTAAAATCAGGTGAGTATTTCTTCTATACAGATAATGAAATGAATTCATTTGTTTCATTGGGTACTGGTACAAAAATTATTAGAACAACAAGTACTGATATATGGAGTGTACAAGCTCTTGATTTAGCATCAATTACTTTGAATGGAATAACAGCACTGCAATCATATTGGTATTCTCCAACATCGTCTTTTATTGTAGAAGAACAACAATTTGTTTAGTTAAATGAAGGATATACTCTAAGAGTAGTTCCGAAAGAAACTCAAACTTCTTGGTAGATTGTTATTTCAAATGATGGGGCAACTGTAACTGCTACATCTGCATCTAGTTTAGCAGACTTTGATATATATTATTTATCTAATTCTGCAGTAGCGGAAGAATAGAAAATTCCCGATTTTAATTTTAGTAGTTCCGCATCTTGGAATGCTAAATCGTTATTAAATATAAATACTTCAGTTAATGTAGAACAAATATTATTAAGCGGACAATCAGTTACATTGACTGACTCTTCTGATAATGAAACAATTTTAACAGGTGCAAATATAACAGGCATATCTCCTGCAGCAGTATATTATCCAACTGTTTTTAAAACTACAGAAACAATAAGTTTTTCAGGGGAGGGCTCTTATAATACAATTACATTTGATGCAGTATTAAATCCAATTTATATGGACGTCTATAAATATAGTAAACAGATAACTAGAGCTGCTATTATCAAATATGTTGGGGATAGTGCTGCAGTGTTAATTCTTGCAGGAACATCAAGTTCAAATCAATCAAATCCTCCTGTATTTTCTTTACCTCAAGGTTAGTATTTAATTCCTGTAGTCACTCCTGATTTACCTGATGGTGTTTATATGACTGTTGAAATTAAAGATTTAACTACCAGTGTTACATCAGTTTTACATCCTATATATGATTCTACACTAAGCAAATTGTCAGAAGCTACTCTATATCCAATGTATTTTTCAGTTTCAACTACTGGTCATAACTATTCAATTGTAGTAAAATTAGTAGATGCATCTTCTAGTGCAGTCACAATAGCAAATAATATTTCTCTTACGTTTAAAAACCCATATAGATTTGAGGCATCTACAAGATTATCAAAAATACTTGCTCTAATTAAATTATTTGATGTCGATAATATCTTTGATTATACATATGTTGGAGATTCAAATAGCATAGTTAGAGATCCATTGAACGCTAATTCATTTATGGATGTTAATCATATATTTAATAAGTATACTATTTGTCAATTAGATACAGATTCATTATCAGGATTGTAGGTGAGTTATTAATGAGTCAGTTTAGATTATAGGATAATGTTCCTGATATCTATGTTAGTGAATCAAGAGACTTCTAGTTGTTATTACGATTATATGATTCAATTTTTGGTGGTTTACGATTTGATATTGATGGTATGCAAAGTTTAACTGATACTATGCATATTAAAAATACAATGCTACCATTGTTAGCAACAAAATTAGGATTCTTTTCAAATATTGATATTGAGGATAAATCATTAAGATATATTTTATCTGCGTTACCATATTTTCTAAAGTATAAAGGTTCTTTATATGGAGTTAAACAGGTAGTAAATCTTTATTTAAAAATCATGAATGTAAAAGCTTCAGTATTAATCTCTTATTCAAAAGATCCTATTGGAAATATTTTAGACCATTCAATTTAGTTAGGTTCTGATGTGACTTTTACAAATTTACCGTTGCTACGATAGTTATTGAATTTAATTTTACCTGTTGGTTTTGTAGTTTATTATTATCATTTTGTTTCTCTCGACACTGCACTAACTGCAATTGAAGAAACTGATGAAATAATTTTATTAGGTAAAATTATTTCAACTACACAATCTGTTTTAAGAAGTGATTATTCAAATACAGATCCTAGTTACTATAATACAGATTGGGTTGATTCGAGATATGATATTCATTAGCCATCTACAGTAGATGATGATGAAATTATCATTGAAGCAAAAGAAAGACTATATGGTGCAGTTAGTATAATGCAATTAGCAGGTTCAGAAGATGAATAGTATATTCCAGAATTTGAAGATACTGCAACATATAAAGTAGGAGATGTAGTTAAATATTCTAATTCATATTATTAGTGTATTGTTGATGTAAATGTTGCAGGCTCATGGACTGGAGACACTAATTGGACAGAATTAATTTATTATGTATAAGAGGAAAATAATATATGAATACAAAATTATATTATTCAGGAAAAATAAAATTATATATTAACATTGGAAATAAAACAATTGAAATAAAAGCAAAAAATGCTGGGACACCAACACTACATGAATCAATATGTAGATTTCTTGCAGGCCAGTATAGAGGTAATTGTGATATTCCACAGTATCTTGATATAAGAAGTATTGATAATACATCAGTTCTTGTAAATGTAATTCCTTTAAGTGGTAGATCTCTTATTGTGGAAGATAATAATATATATACTCGGTGTGATTGTTCGATATTATATTCTTCGTTAATTAGTGGTATTGTTGCTGATGAATCAGTAAACTATAAATTAGTTCTGTGTGCAGACAAAGATCCTGATTTAGTAAGTGGTCCATACAGAGATTTAGCAACAGTAACCATATCTAGTATGGCATTATCAAGAATTACTCAAGGAACATCTGCTGCTATAGAGTGGCGTTTATATATCTAGAATGGAAGTGAGTGATATAGATGGCATCAACATACATCGCTTCAAGTAATGTAAATGTTTTCCCTTCAACAAGGAGGACGTATGCTCAAGAATTTTCAGCAAGATTAATGACAGAATCGGCAATTTCAAGAATTATAAATAATCTTGTTGAAGTTGATGGTTTTGTTATATCAAATAATGCACCCACGACAGCGGACGATTTATTTGAATTTAACATATATGGTTATTATTTTCAAGTTAAAAATATTTTAAGTGTTATTGAATAGTTAAGTGGCGCGACTAAACTATATGCTACTATCAGAATAAATCATACAAATGATGCATTTTATGAATTATATGTAGTAAGCGAAACAGGAGATTCTCCTACATTTAATGGTATTACATTTACTGATGATGGTAGTACTCCGGAAGATACAACAACAGATATCTATAAAACTTTACTATTATTAGAGAAGCAAGGAGATATTTGGACAATTCCGGAACAGAGTAAAATTAAATTTAATAGGTCTGCCATTGGTTTAACAGAAATAGATGGCGGCAGAATAAACTGGATATAACCAATTTTCAATTGTATTGTAAATATAGTATGTAGGCTAATGTCTACATACTATATTTTTTTTTATATGAAAAATGATATTAATAATTGAAAATTTTTTTCGTAATGTATGTACTTTACTTTTCTAAAATTTTCAAAAAAGACGTACAAAAATAGAATATATATCTGAAAAATTTGCTCGTAAAATTAAAGAGGTGAGAAAAATGAAAAAGTTACAAAACCCTTATATCAAATGTCCTAAGTGTAATGCTGAATACTTACCCGAAGAGATATTTGTATCATTATTAAATAATAATTATTATATTTAGAAAACAGATGACACACATGAAATTGTTGATTCTGATTATACTGGACAAATAGAAGATTCTTATGTTTGTAATTATTGTAATACCGCATTTAAAGTTCAATGTAAATTAAGTTTTACTTCTTTCATTGATGAAAAATTTAATTTTAATGAATTATATAGTACTAAATTAAAACCAACTGTATTATTGAAGGAAGATTAATGATTAAGATTATTATTGACACTCCTAAAAAATGTCCGGGATTATATTCTGCTTATATTTAGATTCCTTATAATTAGATTCTTATAGATATTATTAAAATTTCGTAGATTAGTTTATATGATAAGAAAAATAAGGTTTGGGAAATTGATATAACATCGTTACCAAAAATTCTTGATGCATTTACAGTGTAGGATGATATAGAATTAATTGATAATAGTTTTAGTCCTGAAGAAGATATTTTAGTAAAAATTGATCCTGAAAACTTAAAAACCAAACCATTTAATTATCAATTAGATGGAATTAATTATGGATTAAATCATGATAAGTGGTTGTTATTAGATGCTCCTGGACTTGGAAAAACTTTATAGGTTATTTATATTGCAGAATCATTAAAGAAACAAAATTTAATTGAACATTGTTTAATTATTTGTGGTATTAATACTTTAAAATATAACTGGAAAAAAGAAATATAGAAACATGGTACTGAAGATGCTATTATTCTTGGAGAAAGAGTGACTCGTAAAGGTAAAATCGTTAAAGAAGGAATTAAATATCGTAAAGATCAACTATCCAAGAAAATTAATGAATTTTTTATTATTGTTAATATCGAAACTTTAAGAGATGATGATATAGTAAAACTTATTAATAATGGTAAGAATAATATTGATATGATTGTTGTAGATGAAATTCATCATTGTAAATCTCCTGTTTCTTAGCAAGGAAAAAATTTACAGAAATTAAAAAATGCTAAATATAAAATTGGACTAACAGGAACTTTGATTATGAACTCTCCATTAGATTCATATGTTCCACTAAAATGGATTGGAAAAGAACATAGTAATTATTCTACTTTTAAAAATTATTTTATTAAGTATGGTGGATTTTTTCATAATGAAATTATTGGTTATAAAAATATCAATATTCTAAAAAAAGAAATTGAAGAGATATCATTGAGAAGAACTAAAGATTTATTAGACCTACCTGAAAAAACAGTCATTGATGAATTTGTTGACATGGATAATCAGCAACGAGTATTCTACGATAATATTATTGACGGAATATTTGAGGATATAGATAAAGTTGAATTAAATTCAGATCAAGTATTATCAATAGTATCAAGATTACGACAAGCAACCTCATCTCCATCTATATTAACATCCTTAGAAATTAATTCATCAAAAATTTTAAGAGCAGTTGATTTATCCGAACAAATCCTTTATAATAATAACAAAGTAGTGATATTTTCAATATTTAAAGAAACATTAAATCAATTAAAAGATAAATTAAAGGAATTTAATCCGTTGATGTGTACCGGAGATTATTCTGATGAAGAAATATCAAGTAATATTGAAAAATTTCAAAATGATGATTCCTATAAAATTTTACTTGCTACTACTTAGAAAATGGGGACAGGAGTAACATTGACTGCTGCTTCTTATATGATATTCATTGATTGTCCATGGACATCTGCTGATTGTGAACAATGCGAAGATAGAATCCATAGAATTGGTAGTAAAGATTCGGTTTTTATATATTATCTTTGGAATACTAATACTTTTGATATGCAAGTTAAATAGATAGTTCAAGATAAATCAATTATAGAAGATTACATAATTGATAATCGAATTAACGAAAATTTTGTTGAAAGACTAAAAAAATTAATTTTAGACTTAAAAAATAGTTGATCTTTATAAATATAATCTATATAATAATAATTAAATAGAGAAATAAATAATAAATTTAAATAAATAAAATAATAATTAATATAATTATATTATATAGGGAGATTTAAGATGTTAGATGATTATAAAAGATCATATGAAGAATGCGCCAATTTAATTAAAGATTGGAAATCTATTTCTTCTATCGATCTTTGCAATAATTATATTAAAAATTTAAATACCGATTCTAATAAAGCTCAATCTTATCTTAGTGCAGTAATTTGTAGATATTGGTATATTATTTAGAGAACTTATTATGCTCAAAGAGTTAAATTGGCTTCTGAAGAAGAAGTTTATGATTGGTTTATTGAAGGTATCTATAATGCATTAAATCATCATGTTTGGACAGATCCAAATAATAAACTTTACGGAGATGAGAAAGGTCCAGAAAAAGCTATTAGTGTTTGCATTTATTCAGCAAAATTAAATTATTTTCAATCTTTGGAATATGATAAAAGAAAAACTAATAAATTAGCATTAAGTTTGGAAGAATTACAGGAGGATTCTTCCGATGATTACTATTTACCTTATTATGATCAATCTCCATTTATGAAGATGTATATGTATCAAAAAATTAGAAAAATGTTTTTAGATTATGATTATTTTTCCGCATTTCTTCTAGATGCAATTGTGAATGTGGAAGTATTTTCTAAAGAAAATAATACGGATTTTGTTACTTTAAGCAAAAGAAAATTAATTAAACATTTAAGAAATATTGATGATAGATATATTAAAGTTTTTTCTAATCTTTATGATTTAGATGAAAAGGATGTAGCAGAAGCAACTAAATTTATAAAAAATTTACCTCCAGAAAGAATGATTAGAAATATCGTAAATCTTTTATTTTTATTAAAACATGATAAAGAATTAATTAATTATATACGAAATTAAGGAGATTTTCTAATATGTTAATAGATTTAATCTCTCAAGCTAATTATAATTCCTATAATATATCTTTAGCAAAAATTATAGGTCTACATCCCGCAATATATCTTAATACTTTACTAAGTATTAATTCAAAAGCTATAAATAAACAAAAATTAACTAACGATGAATATTTTTGTATTGATAGAAATTATGTACAATCGATAACTACATTTGAAGTAGAAGAACAAATAGAAATAGAAACTTTATTGATAAATTTAGGAATATTAAAGAAGTAGGAAGCAGATGAATCAAATGCTTTATATCTTGATGTTTCTAAATTAACTTCTATTATAATGAGTGAGAATGAAAGTTTAGTTTCTGATATTCAAAAAGTTGTAACTCAAAATAAAAAACCAAAAAAGAAAACCAAAACAGAAGCAATTAAAGATGAAATGAAAAGTTTTGTAACAGCGACTAATCAAGAATTAAGAGAAGCATATTTTGATTGGATTGATTCAGTATTTGCAAAACAAGGGTGGATGAGTAAAAAATCGGTAGTTTCGGCACAACAAGTTATCGATGAATTTTCTCATAGAAATCTTGATGTAGCATTAAAAGTAATTGAGATTGCTTCTATTGGAGGTTTTCGTGATATGACTTGGGCAGTAAATACATATAAAAGTAACTATAATGTTCAATATAGAGTTCCTCAAAATAGAACGTCAGAGAATAATGTAGGTATTAGTAATGAAGTATTTTAAAGCGTGAGGTTTTATGATTCTTAGTGATTCGTGTTGGATGAAAGATTATTGTGGTAAATATAATTCATCTATTGATTGTGAATGTAAAGATAAAAATATTTTTTGCAGTAAATTATTTAAATTAGATAAACTATATCAAGATTCATTATTATCCGATATACAGAGGGTACATAAAACATTATATATTGATTCAGATGGTTCAGATAGAGAAGCATTTATTAGATTAAAGGAAATTGAAAAGAATATAGAACAATGGGTAAATTCCGGAAATAATCTATATTTATATTCTCATATATGTGGCAATGGAAAAACTTGTTGGGCAATAAGATTATTGCAAGCATATCTTGAAAGTATATGGTATAAATCAGATTTGAAATGTAGAGTATTATTTATAAATGTTCCAAGATTTTTAATTGCATTAAAGAATAGTATATCCCAGCAGGATGATTATATCAATCATATTAAAGAAAATATTCAAACGGTTGATTTAGTAGTATGGGATGATATAGCTATTAAAACTGCTACCACATATGAAATGGAAAATCTTTTAAGTATTATTGATTATAGATTAAATAGCGGTAAAAGTAATATTTATACCAGTAATCTTTTTGGTAAAGAGTTAAGCGAAAGTTTAGGAGATAGATTATACAGTAGAATTATAAATCTATCGGAGGTTATTGAATTTATTGGTCAAGATAAGAGGGGGTTAATTAAATGATTCAATTACAATTTCTTAATGCCCTTTTGGAATCTAAAGATAGTTCATTACTTCTTATAAATAATCTCAGTGAAGATTTATTTTGTGATTATAAAGATGAATATAATTTTATTGTAAATCACCTTAATGAATATGGAACGATTCCGGACAAAGTTACATTTCTTTCTAAGTTTCCTGAATTTGATATTATTGAAGTAAATGAATCCAGAGATTATTTAATTGATGCTTTATTTGAGGATAGGGATAAAAGATTTCTAGCTAAAACATTTAATGATATTAGAAAACTATTAAATGAAGATAAAACAGAAGAAGCTATGAGTCTTTTAGCTTTAAGATCTCAAACGGCTATAAAAGCAAAGCATATAAATACAGTCGATATAACTAAAGATATTTCAAGATATAATGATTATGTAGATAGATGTAGTGAATTTACCAAGTATTATATTAAAAGTGGATTTAATGAATTAGATAAAGTAATTGGTGGTTGGGATAGGCAAGAAGAACTAGCTACGATAGTTGCAAGACCTGGCGTAGGTAAAACTTGGTGTCTATTGAAATGTGCGGTAGCAGCACTACAACAAAATCTTAGAGTAGGATTATATTCCGGTGAAATGAGTGAAAGAAAAGTTGGATATAGATTTGATACTCTTGTTTCACATATTTCAAATTATAGTATAACTAAAGGTATTAGTGATATAGCAAATGAATATAAGGCATATATTGATAAATTACCCGAAAGTTATGATGGATGTTTTAAAGTACTAACTCCGGCAATGATTGATGGACCTGCTGGGGTAAATGCATTAAGAGCATTTATTGAAAAAGAAAATCTTGATATATTATTTGTAGATCAGCATTCTTTATTGGAAGATGATAGAAAAGCAAGAAATCCAATAGATAGAGCATCAAATATATCGAAGGATTTAAAAAATCTACAAGTATTAAAGAAAATTCCAATTATTGCAGTGTCTCAGCAAAATCGAACATCAACAGAAAGTGGACTATCTACTAGTCAAGTAGCACAAACAGATAGAATTTCTTAGGATAGTACTTTATTGTTATTTCTTGAATAGAAAGATGATGTATTAACTCTTAATATAGTTAAATCAAGAGATTCAGAAACAAATAAAAAAATTAGATATGCTATTGATTTAGATAAAGGAATTTTTGAATATATTCCCGAAGAGAATAATGCCTTAAATGGAGAAGGAACAGAAGAATTAAGAAATGAATACGAACAAGATGTATTTTAATAGTTGATTTTTCTTATTTATTATAATATAATATAAGTGCAATAAAAACAAAATATGGAGGAAAGAAAAATGAATATTATCAATGAAGCAAATAAACTTACTGCAAAATATGCTGGTTGGAAGTTCGAGAATATCATGAAGATATTTGTATGGCATGATATTAAATCTAGTACTATTCATTATAATGATAATTCGTATTTTGTAATTTGTAATCGTCTTGGTATTTGTACTCATTTTTTGCTTTGTGTAGGATGAATATAATTTTTGGAAATAAGATTATTCTAGAACCTATAATTAATATAATTAAATAGATTAGATATGAATCAAGTAATTAGTACTTTAAAAATATTCAAGATAAAGGAGAATATTTAAGAGTACAATGTCCATATCATAAAGATGGACATGAATCACATCCTTCTTGTTCTATTTATCAAAAAACAGATAACGATGATATAACTGCTGGAACATTACATTGTTTTACTTGTGGAATGAAAGCATAGTTATATTCTGTAGTTAGTCATTGTTTAAACTTAAATGATGATGAATTAGGAAAAGAATGGTTAATTCAAAGATTTGGTTCATTATTAAGTAAGAAGGATATTTTATTACCTGAATTAGAAGAAAAGAAATCTTTTAATTATATTGATGATAGCATTTTAGAATCTTTTGAATATAATAATGAAGAAGCCTTGAATTATCTTATTGAAAATAGACATTTAAGTTTAGATGTTATAAGAAAATTCAAGGTAGGTTTTAATCCACGTACCAGAAGTATTACTTTTCCGGTATGGTCAAGTAATAATAAATTAGTAGGAATATTTGAACGGAGCATAGATACCAAGAGATTTATAATTCCGGATAATATCTAGAAACCTATTTATTTACTTAATAATGCTATAAAGAATCATTATAGCAAAGTTTATGTAGTAGAAAGTTAGATAAATGCATTAACTTTATATGGTTGGAATAGACCGGCCATAGCTTTATTTGGTACTGGAACTAAAACATAGTATAATGAATTGAATAAATCTGGTATTCGTCATTTTATTTTATGTTTAGATGGTGATGAAGCCGGTTTTAAAGGTAGCGGTAGATTTATTAATAATATTTATGATGATATATTAGTAGATTATATTAAGTTACCTGAAGGAAAAGATATAAATGATTTAACTTTAGAAGAATTTAAAAAATTGGAGGATAAGTATTTATGAGTATTAAAGTTCTAAACGAAGAGACGGTAGAATATAGCATTTATGCAGTTAAGAGTACTCCGGATGAAGCGATTGAGCTAAATGATGATTGTAGGTTTGCATCAGGATTTAATGATAAATCAATTGCAATCGGTTATGCAATTTGTGTTGCAGAAAGTTTTGATTATACTGATATTTTCATTACGGAAGTTAAGACCATTAATAATTATTGGAGTACTGATGATGCAGTTAAGCAGGAAAAGATTGTTTGGTCCTGCATGAAATTTGATGATGATGAATCAGAAAATGATTTTGAAGATGCAGAAATTACAGAAGAAACAGAAGAACTAGTTGACATTGATGAATAAATATATTATAATTATGGATGAATAAAAATTTGGAGGTATAAATATGGCAAAAATTTCTTTTGAAGAAGCGCAGTCTAGCGCGAATAGCAATAATACTGGTATTGGGTTTTTTTCATTGGCAGATGATGGTGATGAAGCAATCGTTAGGATTCTTCATGATTCGACAGATAGTTTTGATATTGTAACTGCACATGAAATTCAAATTGGAGATAAGCGTAGGAAGATTGATTGTCTCCGTACTCTTAGAGATCCTCTTGATAAGTGTCCGTTTTGTAATGCGGGTATGAAGACCAGCCAGAGATTCTATATTCATCTTCTTGAGTATCAGAAGGATGAAAATGGTAATATCGTAGTTCTTCCTAGAATTTGGGAACGTAGCACTAAATATGCTACTACTATTAAGAATCTAATGGATGAATATGGTCCTCTTAGTGATTGTGTATTTAAGGTTCGTAGAAATGGTGCGAAGGGTGATCTGCAGACCACTTATAGTATCATGTTTGGTAATCCTAATGTTTATAAAGAAGAATTTTATCCAAAGGATACCAGTGGGTTTGATGATTATTCTGTAGTTGGTAATATTGTAGCATCCAAGACTGTGGATGAGATGAAGTATTATTTACTTAATGGATCCTTTGATGATAATACAGAAGCTAATAATACTGCTTCTCCTACTGGAGGTAATGCTTCTAATACGGCACCATGGCAGAGTCCTAATACCGTTTCAAGTGTCTCTAGACCTCAGCGTTTTTATTAATTTATAATTAATAAGCATGGATAAATATTTATCCATGCTTATTATATAAGGAGTTTATATGTCTTTATGGGGAACTGAATTTGACATAGCACCAAAAGAAAATAAAAAGAAAATTCTTGATAAGATTAGTAAACCAAAAAAAGTAGTATCGGAAACTACTGTAAAAATAAAATAGACAAAAAAAGATAAAGAAGTAGATCCATATTCTTTTATTCCGTCTATTGAAGAAGAAGTATATAGAATATTAGGTAAATATAAAGATAATACTTTAGTAATTCGAGATTTAGAAACATTTAAAAATTATATATCTATTGCAATTAAAAATGGTTCAATAGCAGTAGATACGGAAACAAATAATAGTCTTGATCCAATAACTTGTAAATTAATGGGCTTATGTATATATACCCCCTTAATGAAACAAGCATATATTCCGGTTAATCATATAGATAAAGAAGGCAATTTATTAGATAATCAACTTACAGAAGAAGAGATAAAAGAATAGCTTTTACGTTTAATTTCTGCGCATATAAAAGTAATAATGCACAATGGTAAATTTGATTATAAGGTAATTAAATGTACTTGTGATATTGAATTGGTTCCATATTGGGATACAATGATAGCAGCAAAAATTCTCGATGAAAATGAATTAAGAGCTTCATTAAAAGAGCAGTATATAGATAAAATAGATTCGAGTCAAGAAAAATATGATATTGAACATCTGTTTGAAGGATTACCTTATGCAATCTTTAGTCCGGAATTATTTGCATTATACGCAGCAACAGATTCTAAAATGACTTATGATTTATATGAATGGCAATTAAAACAATATATGCTTCCTGATAACAGTAAATTATTAAGTTTGTTGTTAAATGTGGAAATGCCCGTTGTTCAAGTAGCAGCAGAAATGGAATTAACTGGTATTTGTATTGATTAGGAATATGCAGAAAGATTAAGTAAAAAGTACCATGATATTGCAAATGGTGTAGATAAGCAAATTGAAATCGAATTAAAAAAGTATGATGATTAGATAGCAAAATGGAGATTAACTGAGGAAGCTAATTTTAAACCATTATCTAAGAAACCTAATATTAGAGGGGAATATACTTTATAGAAATCAAAAAGCGAACAATTACAAATTCCAATCAATATAACAAGTCATACTCAATTAGCAATATTGTTATATGATATATTGAAAGTTGGAGTAATTGATAAAAAGAATCCACGAGGAACCGAAGAAAATATTTTACAAAAAATTAATCTTCCTTTATGTAATCTAATCTTGGAAAAAAGAGGATTAGAAAAATTAATAGGGACTTATATAGATAAATTACCTGCATGCATAAATGAAAAAGATAATAGACTTCATGCACATTTTAACCAGTTAGGAGCAGGTACAGGAAGGTTTAGTAGTAGTGATCCCAACCTACAAAACATTCCATCCCATAATAAGGAAATTAGATTATTATTTAAAGCAGCAGATGGTTATACTTTAGTTGGAGCTGATTTCTCCCAATAGGAACCAAGGTTATTATGTCAATACAGTCAAGATAAAAATATGACAGATGCTTACATGCAAGGAAAAGATCTATATGCAACTATTGCATCTGGAGTATATAAAAATAACTATTGGGATAATATGGAACATTTAGAAGATGGAACTCCAAATCCTGAAGGTAAAAAAAGAAGAAGTAATTGCAAATCTCTATTATTGGGTAAACGAAATGTTATGCCCCCTTATATAGTAATATATAAGGATAACGATGTGAACCTCGATGACAAGAGGGTGTAATCTAAATTTAGATTGCTAACGGGGAAACCTGACTTCATAATTATGAAAAGGCAATCCCGTGCTAAGATTAAAAGATCATATTTAAATAAATGGTCTTTTGATAAAGTGTAACGACTATCTTACTATAAGAGTAGGGTGGAAAAAGTCACCATTCGAAGCGCATCGCATCCTGATAGGATGAAGATATAGTCTATACCAATAGAAATATTGGAGTATATGATCATGTACGGAAGAGGAGCAAATTCTATTGCAGAATAGATTGGAACAGATTTAGTAGGTGCTTAGAAAATTATTGATGATTTTTATAATGGATTTCCAAAAGTAAAAGAATGGACTGATAAAACAGAAGCAGATGCTAAATAGAATGGATACGTGGAAGATCTATGGGGTCGTAGAAGAAGATTACCGGATATTCAACTTCCAAAATATACAATTAAAACTGATAATAAATCTTCAGATTTTAATCCTCTTTTATATTCAACAGGTAAATACTCTTCGGAAAATTCTAAAATAATAAATGAATATAAGAAAAAATTAGAATCAATTAAATCTAGAAAAGACTATAATATCATTAAAGAAGAAGCAGAAAAAAATCATGTACATATAACAGATAATGGTGGATTTATTGCATAGGCTCAAAGACAATGTGTAAATGCAAGGATTCAGGGTGGAGCAGCATCCATGTCAAAACTTGCTATGAGAAAGGTTTTTGATAATCAAGAATTAAGAGCTTTAGGGTTTAAGATTCTATTACAAATTCATGATGAACTAATAGGAGAATGTCCAAAAGAAAATGCCGATAAGGTAGCAGAAATCTTAACGTCGGTAATGAAAGAAAGTGCAAAACCAGTAGTTCAAGTTCCATTTAAATGTGATGCTACTATAGAAACGCATTGGTATGAATCCGATTATTCAGATGTTTTAAATAATGAATATTAGAAATTATTAAAAATAAAAAACGAAAAAGATGCATTTAATGATGTTTATAATGAACATCAAGAATTAACTGAAAATCAATTGAAAAAGATTTTAAACATAGTTGATTAAAGAAAAAATTTGTTGTATACTATAATAGTGAGGCAATGCGACAACCCTCACTCTAATAAAAAAACTAAGGAGATTTATTTATTATGCCTAATGAAATTATTTTTATTATTGAATTGGTAGTATGTTTTTTAGCTTTAACCCTAATTAATAAGTTCTTAAATAAAGAGGGTCTTATTGCATGGATTGCGATTGCTTCTATTTTGGCAAATGTAATGACTGCAAAGACTTCGGATTTATTTGGAATTAGTTATACTTTAGGGACTATTCTATTTGCATCTACATTTTTAGCTACAGATATGATTACAGAAAGATTTGGTAAGGAAGATGCAAAAAAGGGTGTAATTATTGGAATGGTTGGAACCCTTTCTTTTATTGTAGCCAGTCAAATTTGTCTTTGGTATAAACCAACCGATTTTGATTATGCAAATCCTTCAATGCAAACTCTATTTTCTCTAAACCTTAGAATTAGTATTTCTAGTGTAATTATGTATTTTATTGCTAATATGGTAGATGTTTATATTTATGATGCACTTAAGAAGAAAATGAATAATAAACATATGTGGCTCAGAAATAACGTAGCAACTATTATTTGTAATACTTTGGAAAACTTTTTCTTTATGTTTGGAGCCTTTTTCGGTATTTATGATAATAAAACTATTTTAATGATGGCCATTACCACTAGCTTGGTGGAAATTGTAGTTGGTTTGTGTGATACTCCTTTCCTTTATCTTTCAACTAAATTAACTAAGAAGGAGATTATTAATGAGTAAGGCATTCGTATTAAGTAGTGGTGGTCTTGATAGTACTACCTGTTTAGCTATGGCTATTGAAAAATATGGAGCAGAAAATGTAGTTACAGCATCTCTTTATTATGGACAAAAACATGATAAGGAATTGAAATGTGCTTAGGCTGTAGCTGATTATTATGGCGTTAGACATATTGAGGAAGATATATCTAATGTAATGAAATATGCGAGTGATGTATGTACCCTGGTTAAAGGTGGAAAAAACATTGAACATGCTTCATATGAAGAGCAAATTAAACATACTAGTAATGGTAGAGTTGCAACTTACGTACCTTTCAGAAATGGTTTATTTTTAAGTATTGCTGCTGCGTATGCTGATAGTATTTTTCCTAATGAAAAAGTAGAAATTTACTATGGAGCTCATGCGGATGATGCAGCAGGAAATGCTTATGCTGATTGTACTCCAGAGTTTGCAGAAGCTATGAACCATGCAATTTCATTAGGGACCTATGGAAATATTACGGTATGTAGACCCTTAATTAATTGGACTAAAGCTCGAGTAGTTAAAGAAGGTCTTAGATTAAAGGTACCATATGAGCTTACTTGGAGTTGTTATGAAGGTGGTGATAAACAATGTGGGACCTGTGGTACCTGCATTGATAGAAAAAACGCATTTTTAGAAAATGGGGTAATTGATCCTGTTCCATATGAGGTGTAATAATGTATCAAATTGAAACAACCATTTCTTTTGAAGCTGCTCATAGATTATATGGAATTGATACTTATTCAAAAGAATGCTCTGATTCCATACATGGTCATAGTTATAAAGTAACCGTTTATTTAAGTAGATCAGAAACAACTAAGTCCGGGATGGTTATTGATTTTAAATACATTAAGAAGATTATTAAAGAAACTATAGAAAATAAATATGATCATTCATTAATTCTTAGAGATATTGATCCATTGGTATCAGCTATTCAAACTTTTGCTCCAGAACAAAAATTAAATGTGGTTTCTGATAGCCCTACCGCTGAATGGATGGCTTGGACTTTTTACTATGAACTATTTCATGAAATTAAAAAGATAGATGAATGGGTAGATATTGTAATGGTATCTGTACAAGAGACTGAAAATAATATTGCTACCTATTTTGAAGGAGAATATTAATGATTCCAGTATCTGAAATATTTGGTCCAACTATTTAGGGTGAAGGACCAGATATAGGATTAAAAAGTATTTTTGTAAGAGTAGCTGGATGCGATTTTGCTTGTTCTTGGTGCGATAGTAAATTTGCTTGGAACGTTAAAAATGCAGTTAAATATGAAGAGTAGCAATTACTCGATATTCTTTTAAATAAATGTAAAGAGACAAATTGCGATTCAATAATTTTAACTGGAGGAAATCCTTGTTTATATGATTTTGGTAAAATAGTATATAATTTATCATTTTCTAATATTTAGGTTGGGGTTGAGACATAGGGTAGTTATTTTCCTGAATGGCTTGAATATGTAACTACTTTAGTGCTTAGTCCTAAAGCTCCTTCCAGCGGGTAGCCCGATGTAATGGATAGCATTAGAAATTATATTTATTCCAGTTAGCTGCCTCCTATGATTGCTTTAAAGATTCCAGTTTTTAATGATGAAGATTTTAATTTTGCTTAGAAATATTATGATAAATTTTAGGATTGTTTAAGTCCTACTTTTAGATTTTATTTAAGTGTAGGAAATGATAATACCAAAGAAGATGGAGATATTTCCAAAAGAATTTTAAAGTCTTATGAATGGTTAATTAATAAAGTCGTTGAGTCTTCTATGAATAAAGTTTATGTTCTTCCTCAAATTCATACATTAGTTTGGGGAAATAAATAGGGAGTATAAAATGTTTAACGAAAAGAAATGCGAAAAAGCAATAAAATTACTTTTAGAATCTTTTGGGGAAGATGTTAATAGAGCTGGATTAATTGAAACTCCAAGAAGAGTCATGGGATATTGGAAAGAATTACTTGAAGGTACTCAATACACTAATTTATAGATTGCTAATAAATTCAATAAAAATTTTGAAGTTGGATATGATCCTATTGTAACTATTTATTAGGATGGTATTTTTAGTCATTGCGAACATCATTTAGCTTTAATGTATGATGGTTCTGCAATAATTGGATACATTCCAATTAAAAATGAGGATGATACATACAAAGTTCTTGGTTTAAGTAAAATTTATCGTATAGTGGATTTATGTGCAAAAAGATTGCAGCTGCAAGAAAAGTTGGCATCAGATATTGCAGAATGTATTTCTTTAGCAACTGGATCTACCTAGGTTTATGTTAATTTAAATATGAAACATGGTTGCGTCAGTGCTCGAGGAATTAAATCTTCTGGATGTACCAATGTTACTTTCATGACGAAAGAGTTAAGAAAAAATATTGGGGCAAGAGAAGAATTTGAAAAAAAGGCCATGGAACTTATATTGAGGAATCAAAAATGAAGATTTTAGTGATTACTTCATGTACTGCAAAAAAGAAATATGAATATGCTGATAAAACAATATGCCCCGCGATAGAAATGTATCAAGGGGCATAGCATCTATTAATTAAAGAAGGATATCTAAATTATTTAAAATCTTATGATAATTTAGATATGATTATTATTTCGGCAGGTTATGGGATTATTAAACCTGATACTCCTATTCATTCATATAATACTTCTTTTAATGATATGAATGAAACGGAAATTAAAAATCATAGTATAAATCTTCATATTACCGAAGATTTAAATAAAATTTTACCGGAATATGATATTATATTTTTATGCTTAGGATTAAATTATTTAAAAAGCATAGATTTTTCTAAATTAGATATTTCGCAGAACTAGAAATTTTTTATTTTTTCTAGTTTTGATAATTATAAATAGTTGACTTATTTACAATCATATCATATAATTAATTCGGGAAAATAGGAAGCGATTGATTATTCTTATGGTATTATAGGGTTAAAAGGATATCTATTTAAGCTTCTTTGTGATGAATTTATTAAGGATAAGGATTTATTAAATTCATTATATCAGAATCCAGAATTAATAGATGATGTACTAGAAAAATATAAAGGAGTTCGAAAGAATTACCAAAATCCATTAGGATATAAAAAAATAGAATTATTTTAAGGAGAATAGCTAATGTATTCAGAATATAGTTTTCCGAATAAATATGGAATCAGTAAAATTACATTAACTAAAAAGATTCATTGTTACTGTAGATTAGGTGGAGACTGGTATACTAATCAACTAGAGATTAGTTTTAAACCTGGAGCTGAAATTCCAGATTATGTATATTTGGATAAAGCTATCGAAGAAAGATGTGAAAAACAAGATTTAATTATCGAAGAAGTAATTAATAATATTTCAAATATTATTTTGGAACAATGTCCTTCTGCTACTGATCTTCATATTACTTCTTATGTAGATGATAGTGTTCCTAAGAACATGTTCGTAAAGGTAGAAAAATATGAACTTTGATTTTTATTTTACTGGAATATCTTTGGATGAAGAATTTGAATTTCTTTTAGATAATAATGGATGCGTACTATTATCTTAGTTAAATCAAAGAAAAGATATATTAACTTGGATAGATAAAATTAAAAGTAAAAATGTAAAATGTAAATTATTTATTGATAGTGGAGCCTTTAGTGCTTGGACTAAAGGGGTCTCTATTAATGTAGATGATTATATTAATTTTATTAATTAGTATTAGGAATATTTTACTGTATATGCATCTGTAGATAATATTCCGGGAGAACCAAAAGCATCGAATACTGCTACACAAAAAGAAGTGGATGAATCCGCAGATAAAACTTGGTAGAATTTTTTATATATGAGATCTAAAGTAGATGATCCAGATAAACTGCTTTGTACTTTTCATTGTGGAGAATCTTTTGAGCATTTAATTAATATTTTAGAGTATTCAGATGAGCATGGTCCAATTAAATATCTTGGTTTAGGTGGTATGGTTGGTAAATCTGATTTTGTTCTAAAAGGATTTTTACTGAAATGTTTTAATATTATTTCTAAAAGTTCTAATCCTAATATTAAAGTTCATGCTTTTGGAATGACTAAATACGATTATTTAAATCAATTTTATTTTACTTCAACCGACTCGACTACTTGGTTAATGACTGCTTCTTACGGTAATATTATTATTGATACTAAACCTGTATATATTAGCGATCATGGATTACTTGATAATGATAATATTATTAATAAAAATCCGGCCATAAAAATCGAATTTGAAAATAAATTAAAAAAATATGGTTATACGTTAGATGAATTGGTAGGAGACTATAAAAAAAGAAGATTATTTAATTTAAAAAGTTTATGGGAATGGGCAAATCAATATAATCCACCTAAAAAAATTGGAACAAAAATAGAATTATTTTAAGATAAAAGGAGATACTTATGATTTTAAAGGTAGAAGATTTAAAGAATTTAGCTTAGACTATTCTTCCTGCAGTAGAGTCGACTGATCTAACTGCCTTACCAGAAACATTGGAATTAGTTGCTAAAAACGGTATTCTTAATTTTAGTGTTACTAATAAAGAATATCTTCTTGATGTTGCAATGACTATTGATTACGAAGAAGATTTTGAAGCAACTGTAAATGCTACTTTATTTTTAAAATTAATTTCATCTACGACTACGGATACAGTAGAAATTAATGTAAAAGATAATTTCTTGATTATTAAAGGAAATGGTTCTTATAAATTACCTTTAATTTTTGAAAATAATACGTTGTTTAAAATTCCTAGAATTAATATTGAAAGTATTGATACTGAATTTGATATTGAAGGAGATATTTTATTTAGTATATTAAAATATAATACTAGGCAGTTATCTACTGGTATTCTTTCGAGACCAGTTCAAAAAATGTATTATATGGATGAAAAAGGAGCTATTACTTTTACTTCAGGAGCTTGCGTAAATAAATTTGATCTTCCTTCTAAAGTTAAACTTTTATTTAATCAAAGATTAGTTAAATTATTTAAATTATTTAAAGGGATAAAAACTCATTTAGTTATTGGAAGTACTAAAATTAGTGAAGAGATTACTCAAACTAAAATTAGATTTGAAGCAAATAATATTAAATTGACTGCTATTCTTTCTGGAGATGAAGGAATGATTAAATCCGTTCCAGCAGAAGCAATTAGAAATAGAGCGTATAATCAATATACTTATTCGATTAATGTTAATACTAATCAATTTAATGATGCTCTTAATAGGATTAAATTATTTGTAGGAGGAGCTAAACTTTTAATTCCGTATATTAAATTAACGTTTAATTCCGATGGAATTATTGTTTCCGATATTGATTCTAAAAATATAGAAACAATTAAGTATAGTGCTGTTCCGACTAATTTTACTGATGATTATATTTTAATCGTTGATTTAAACGAACTACAAGCAGTATTGGATACTTGTACTGAAGCTGATTTAACTTTTAATTTTGGAGATAAGCAATGTTTAGTAATAAGTAGAGTATCCATTAAAAATATTATTCCGGAAGTAAGTATGGATTAATGGCAAAGAATAGAGGAAAGTAGTTTGAATCTAAATTTAAAGAAGATTTTTTAAAGACTGTTCCAAATTCGACTATTGATAGATTATATGACGTAGTTACAGGATATAAAGCAATAACTCAAATAAGTGATTTTATAGGTTATTCAAAACCTTGTATATTTTATTTAGAATGTAAATCGCATGCGGGAGCATCTATTCCATTCGTTAATATCACTTAGTATGAAAAGCTATTACCAAAAGTTGGAATACCTGGAGTAAGATGTGGAATAATTTTATGGTTAACCGAAAAAGATAAAGTGCTTTATATTCCAGTAAGCACAATCAGGACAATGAAAGAAAATGGAGAAAAATCAGTAGGCATTAGATCTTTAAATGATTATAGAATTATTGAAATACCTTCAGTAAAGAAAAGAACATTTTTAGATTCGGACTATTCAGTATTATTAAATCTGGAGGATGGAGAATAATGAAAGCAACATTCTTAGATGTATATGATAAAAAAGAAGTGAAGAATATTCAAATTAATTTAGAAGAAAAAGCAGGATATTTCAATACTTTATGTGATGATATTGTAACAAAGTACGCAGGAGATCTTGATAACCTAATGAAGTGGGTATATAACGCAATTATTCAGCCTGATATTCCTGCAGACAGTGATACATTAGAAAAAGCATTTTTGGAATTATCTAATTGTGTATACTTCACTTATGAAAATCTCGAGCATGTAGGAGTATTTGATGCATTGAGTAAAGCAGCTTATAAAGAAGTTTATAATGATGCGTATACTAAAAATATTGAAAAAGATGGCGAAAAAAGAAACAAGAAAACAGTTGCAGAATTAACTGCAATAGCAGAAACAGAATCAAAATACGAAAGTGTATTGAATGATATATATTCAGCAGCATATACAATTATTAAAAATAAGATTACAGCAGCACAGACAATGATTGCAACTCTTAGTAAAATTCTTTCGAAGAGAATGCAAGAAGATAATACAATGGGGTCAACAAGACAAAGATTAGTTGAGGAGTACTAATGGCAGATAGTTTAACTGATGTATTAAAAAAGATAAAGAAATAGTATGGAGATTCTGTAGTTAAAGTTGGGGTAGATGCATTAGAATTAGATGGCGTATTATCTCTTGGATCTCCATCATTTGATTTTTGTGTCTATGGAGGAGTTCCAGAAGGCAGAATCATTGAATTAAGTGGTCAGGAAGGTTCTGGTAAAACTACTACGGCATTTTTAATTGCTGCTTCTTATCAACGTAAGGAATTAGAAAGACATCCTATCGGAGTTGAGTGGACAGACAATACTGGAATTATCAGAAACGGTCCAAGATCTATTATTTTATTGGATAACGAAGGTACTGCCGATCCAGTTTGGGCCGCTAAACTTGGATATAATATGAACGAAGATGCAGAAGTTCCTACTATAATTATTAGACCAGAAGCACAATCAGCGGAAGAAATTTTTGATATGGCGTTGAATATGCTTAAAACCGGAGAAGTTGGTCTTTTAATTTTTGATAGTATTGCTACTCTTGTTCCTCAGTAGATTGCTGACGAATCAATGGAAAAGCAGTAGATGGGTGGTATTGCAAAAGCACTAACTAGATTTGCAAATACGGCTATTGGTTTACTTAGAAAATATAAAGCAACTTTAGTTGCCATTAATCAAGTTAGAGATAATATGACGGGATATGGAGATGCTTTAACTACTCCTGGTGGACGTTCATGGAAGCATGCTTGTTCAATGCGCCTTATGTTTAAGCGCGGGGAGTTCTTTGATGAAGATGGAAATACTTTAACCAAATCAGCTCAATCTCCTGCAGGTCATGTTATTGAAGTTTATGTATTAAAAACTAAAGTATGTAAATGGGATAGAAAACTTGGATATCTTCATTTGAATTATACCAAAGGGGTAGATGTAATTCAGGATACTATTGATGTAGCTACTCATCTTGGTTTTATTGATAATTCGGTTCAGGGTTCATTTAAATTGATTGATCCTGATACAGGAGAATTAATTTGTGATGAAAATGGAGAACCTATTAAGATACGTGGTAAAAGAAATGTTGGAATCTATTTCAAAGATCATATGGATATTTGGAGATAGATTTATGATAAATGCTATGAGAAATTAAGTAAAAAAGAAGAAGATAATATTATTAGCTTCGAACAAATGCTTAATATAGATTTAAATGATAAATTAGGAATTGATATTGAAGAATCTAATTTGGAGGAATTATAATGAGTTTATTTGAAATGTTTATGGACTTAGATCTTTGCATTAATCGAGAAGTTGTAATTTGGGGTATTGATGATGATAAGGAAGATTGGGAAGAATTATATAGTGGTCCAGTATATGATGTACCTCTTTGGGTTTTGATTCAGCCATTTATTTCAATGTTTATCGCTGATGATGATCCTGATATTCTTCATTTTTCAGTAGAGTTTGATTTGCCCGATGACGAAGAATAAGACATCTACGAGATTTGCATCAGAAACACAAGAACAAAGAATCGCTAAAAAATTTGAAGGTAATGTACAATTAAATTCAGGAGCTGGTAAGTTTTCAAAGGGAGATGTAATTATACCAGATATTGGTATGTAGATTGAATGTAAAACTTCTATGACTCCAAAAGAATCATTTTCAATAAAAAAGGAGTGGCTAGAGAAATAGGTTTAGGAATCTTTTGCTATGAGATATTCTAATCATTCTCTAGCCTTTAATTTTTATTTTGAAGATAAGAAGGATTATTATATTATTGATGATAAACTGATGCAATTTCTTATTGAAAAATTAAGAGAAGAAAATAATAGTTGATTATTTTCAAAAAATACTATATAATATATTATGAATAAAAATAAGGAGAATCATGATGAATATTATAGATAAGGTAGAAAAAAATAAATAGGAATATATTTCTGCAATTAATTTAATCACTCGGCCTTTTAATAAAGAAGAATTAATTAAGATGTTGGAAGAAACTGATTTCTTTAAAGCACCAGCAAGTAGATCTTATCATAATTCATATGAAGGTGGATTATGTGAACATAGTTTAAATGTTTGGAAAAGATTAGTAGATTTAAATAATATGATGGAAACTAATCTTGATAATAATAGTATGGCAATTGTTGCATTATGTCATGATTATGCAAAGATTAATTATTATAAACTTGGTTATAGAAATGAAAAGATTTATAGTGAAAGTGGAAGTAAATCCGATAGTCTTGGAAAGTATGATTGGGTATCTGTATCAACGTACATTATAAGAGACGTAAAAGATAGATTTATTTATGGAAATCATGAAGCAACTTCGGAAGCTATTGCTAGAATGTATATACCTCTAACTTTAGAAGAATCCGCAGCTATTTTAAATCATCATGCAGGTATGAGCTCTGATAGTGCAAAGAATAATATTGGAGAAGTATATGGAAGAAACACTTTAGCATTAATGCTACATTTAGCAGATATGCTTTGTGCTTTCGTAGATGAAAGCCGTGAATAAAGATATAATCGAAATATTAAAGCAATGTAAAGTAGCAACTATTCCAGATAATATAAATGAAGTATCAAAAATTGCTATTCCAAAAACTAAATAGATAGAATTTGAATTGAATAGTTGCTACTCCATTTCTATAAATCATGATAAATTAGTTGATTTTGATGTGCAATTCCCAAATAATATATCTAACTTGGATATAGAATTACTTGATATGAATAATATGTTTATTAAAGTGTTTTCGCCTTTATGGGAAGGTTGGCTCCCTAAAAGTTGTATTACGATAATTAGAAAATTATGAGGTAGATATGATAAGTTTAAGCGTTAAATATAGACCTACAAAATTTAATGACGTAAGTAGTCAAACATCAATCATAAGAATTCTTTCTAGACAAATTGATACTAATACTTTTAAAAATTCGTATTTATTTTGTGGTAGTAGTGGTTGTGGTAAAACGACTATCGCCAGGATATTAGCAAACGAAATAAATAAGCATCAAGGGAATCCAATAGAGATTGATGCTGCTAGTAATAATGGCGTAGATAATGTAAAACAAATTATTAAATCGGCATCAGAAAGAAGTTTAGATAGCGAATATAAAATTTATATAATTGATGAATGTCATGCATTAACCAGTCAAGCTTGGCAAGCATTTTTGAAATGTATTGAGGAGCCTCCAAAATATACAGTATTCATTTTTTGCACTACTGAGAAAAATAAAGTTCCAGATACTATTAAGAATAGATGTCAAGTATTCAATTTTAATAGAATACCTTCTGAATTAATAAGATTACGTTTGGAATATATTTGTAAACAAGAAGGATTTCTGAATTATGAAGATGCTTGTGATTATATAAGTAGAATATGTAAAAATCAAATGAGAGATGGTATATCTCTTTTAGAGCAATGCGCTGCATATGATATTAATCTTAATATTGAAAACGTATTAAAAGTTCTTGGATCGTATTCATATACCGTTTACTTTAAATTAATAAATAGTTTAATTGATGGTAATCTGGATTCTATCGTTAATATTATAAATACTATATATAATGATGGAATTGATTTAAAATTATTCGTAGATCAATTTTTATCATTTATTCTTGATATATCAAAATATATTATTTGTAATAATTTAACCGTTACTAAATTTCCAAGTAATCAATTAGAGGAAATTAAGAAAGCAACTAATTTCGAGAATCCTTTACAATATTATCAGTATATTATGAATAAGTTAATAATATTAAAAAATGATATTAAGAATGATACTGATATTAAATCTACCGTAGATGTATATTTTATTCAGATGGGGAGTTATCAATGATTAGAGGGCAAGAAAGATTATGTACTGAGATCACTAGATTTTCTTTAAATGATTTTCCACATTCTGTTTTAATAGTAGGTCCACAAGGATCTGGTAAAAGTTTACTTATTGAATTTATTGCAGAACATCTAGGATTGCAAACAGAATTTCTTAATGATGTGTCGTTTGATTCTTTAACTGAAATATATTTAAGAACAGAGCCGATTATTTATGTTCTTGATAATATGAGCATTAAAATTCAGAATCAAATATTGAAGTTTTTAGAGGAGCCCCCTAGAAATTCTTTTATTATTATAACTGCAAGAAGATTAGGACAATATCTAACAACTATTGAAAATAGATGTAGAATCTGGCAATTAGACGTTTATGACAATAATATATTAAATAAATTTAATGAAAGCGGTAATCCATTAATTATTGAAATTTCTAAGACTCCGGGTGATGTTATTAATTTTAATAAATCTAATTTCTCTGAAGTGGTTGAATTAGCTAATAAAATTTTAGATAAGATTTCGGTAGCATCTTATGGTAATATATTTAATATAATCGATACCTTAAAATCTGATAAGTTAAATATAGAAATTGAATTGTTTGTACGAGTATTAAGATACTTGGTACATAAACATATATTTATTACTCCATCTGATAATACCTGGTATGATATTTATATGTCAACTTGTATCCTATCATTGAATTTTACTATTCCACATATAGATAAGATACAATTATTTGAAAATTATTTAATGAAATTGAAGGAATATTATGCAAATAGACGAAGTTAAATACATAATTGAAAATAAAAAGTATTCAGGACAAGTACTTATTTTTCAGTATTCCGATACTAAATTCATTGTTAAACAATATATAGAAAAATTAGTTCTAGATTTTAATCTTGAACTGAGTTATAATGATGAAATTGACGATAAAATTATTACTGGAATTTCATTGTTTGGAGATGTGAATGATAACATTCTTAGGGTATATGATATTAATGAATTTGATTATAGTGGTACTATCCTAAACGAAAAGAATTTAATTATTCTTTGTAAAAAAATTAATGAAGGATTAAAAAAGATATATGCAGATAATATAATCATTGTACCAAAATTAGAAGATTGGCAAATTAAAGATTTTGTTTATTCGGTAGGGGATGGTATTCCTGAATCCGATCTCGATAAATTAATTGAGTTATGCGATAGTAATATTTATAGATTAACTCAAGAATTAGATAAGATGTTAATTTTTCCGAATTCTTTAAAACAGAATATCTTTAAAGAATTTTATAAAGATGGAGTATTTAATGATTTGTCTGATGCGACAATTTTTGATTTCTGTAGTAGTATCATAAAGAAGGATATAACAAAGTTAACTTATATCTATTCTCAATTAGATAGAATGGATGTAAATCCTTTGGGGTTTGTAAGTATTCTATATCAAAATATCAAAGACATTATTAAGATACAGCTTGGAGTTAAACCTACTCCAGAAAGTACAGGTATTGCAAAGAATAAGTTTTATGCAATCAAGTATAATAATTTAAATAAGTTCAACACAAAACAATTAATTCAAATATTTGAGTTATTAACAGATATAGATAAACAAGTTAAATTAGGACAATTAGATGTAGATAATATTATAGATTATGTAATTGTTTCTATATTTGCTTTTTGAGGTGTATAAATGAAAATTGGTATTGTTGGAGACATTCATTACTGTATGAATTCTTCTTTAATTAGATTACGTGGTAAGAAATATTCTTTGCGTATTGAAAATTGTATAAAATCTATAAATTGGGCAGAACAATATTTCCATCAACGTGGAGTAGATTTCGAGGTTTATTTAGGCGATTTTTTTGATTAGTCAAAGATAGTAGCAGAAGAGATAACTGCCTTAAATGATATAGAATTCAATGCAACGTAGAAGTATTTCTTAGTGGGAAATCACGAGATGGCAAGATCTGACCTTGTTGTCAGTTCTGCTCATGTGTTTGAAGGTTGGAATAATATTTCAGTTATTGATAAACCTTTATATACAGTAACACCAGAGAAACATGATATAGTATATCTTCCTTATATCTTATAGAGCGATAGAAAACCATTGGTTGAATATCTAGGTAATTCTTCCAAAGGAAAAATTGTGTTTAGTCATAATGATATTGCTGGAATGAATCTTGGTCACTTTACCTCTAAAGATGGATTTAGTATAGATGAGATAAATGATAATTGTGTATTATTTATCAATGGACATTTACATAATTCTTCTTGGGTAGGAAGAAAATATAAAATTTATAATGCAGGAAATTTAACGGGATAGAATTTTAGCGAAGATGCTTTTGAATATGGACATAATATATATATTCTTGATACTGAAACATTAAAGATGGAATACGCATCTAATCCATATGCATTTAATTTTTATAAAATAAATGATATTAATCTATTATCAAGATTAAAAGATAATGCCGTATTAACCATAAAATGTAAGGATACTGAATATGAAGATTGGAAGAAAGCATTAGAAGAATATAAGAATAGAATAGTTACATATAGAATAATCGTAGAACATTCTAAGCTATCAAATAATACAATTGAAGATAATGTAAAGCAATTATCATTAGATCATTTATCGGAATTTAAAAAATATATACTTGAATAGTTGGGGACAAGTGATATAGTAACTACTGAATTAGAGGAATTATGTAAATGAATATAAATTTCCATAAAATTACGCTTAAGAATTTTTTAAGTTTTAAAAATGCGGAATTAAGATTAGATATTCCGGGGTATATTACGGTTAAAGGATATAATAATAATAAGTCTGATTTATCTTCAAGCAACGGATCAGGAAAAAGTGCATTATTTGATAGTATATTTTGGGTATTAACGGGGGAAACTATTCGTGGTGGTAAAGATGTAGTAAATAAGTTTTCCAAAGGTGGAACAGCAGTAACCATTGAATTTAGTAAAGACGATGATGAATATATAATTTTAAGAACAAAAGATGATGAAATATATAAATCAACGCTTAAAATATATAAGAATAATAAAGATATATCTGGTAAAGGTTTAAGAGACTCTGAAAAAATTCTGCAAGAAGAATTACCGGATTTAACTAGTACTTTATTGACTTCAGTTATTATATTTGGACAAGGATTACCCCAAAGATTTTCAAATAATACTCCTTCAGGCAGAAAAGAAATTTTAGAGCAATTAGCAAAAGCTGATTTCATGATTGAAGATTTAAAAGGAAGAATGTCCAACAGAAAAGCAACCATAAATGAAAAACTTGAAGAACATAAAAATAAAAGCATTGAGCTTCAAACGAAATCTAATATGTTATATTAGATGATAAATAAAAATGAAGAGCAACTTAATGTTTATGATTAGATGGATTTAAATTCCTTGCAGAATGATATTGATTAGCTGAAGCAATAGCAAAAAGATTATGAAACCATGATTCTTGTATATCAAGGTAAATATGATTCAGCTTATAATTAGTTTCAAACTATTAATAGAGATAGAGATAAATTATAGTTTGAATACGATACTGCGCTTGATGAATTAAGAACATAGTATGATTAGAAATTATCTCCTCTGCATATTACTATTATTGGATTAGAAGCAGAGATTAGAACCTTAAAAGCAGAAAAGAAAAAGCTGGATTCTATTAGCGATATTTGTCCTACATGTAAATAGAAGTTACCTGATGTTCATAAGATTGATACTTCTTATATTGAAGACGAAATAGATTAGAAAACTTATAGTTTAAATGTAAATTAGGAACTTATAAATAAATATACTCTTGAAAAATAGAATAAAGAAAATAATTTAAGAGATAAGTATAAACCTGAATATGATTCTTTAACGAATAAAATTATTGAATACGAAGATTTATCTTTCTAGTATGCGGATAAAATTGATTCGGTAAAAAAAGACCAAAGAGAAATCGAAAAATAGATTTCGTAGATTCAAGCTAAAATAGATTCCTACGAATCCATTAAGCAAAATTTAATAAATCAAATACAAGAATATCAAAATGAATTAGAAGATATAAATAAAAATTTACTGTATATAAATAATAATAAGGAATAGTATGAAAAACATTATGATATATTGCAGTAGATTAATACAATTTTGACTCGTGATTTTAGAAGTTATCTTTTATAGAATGTTATTCAATATATTGATATGAGATGTAAATATTATTGTAATATTGTATTTAATACTTCATTAATAGAATTTATCATTGATGGAAATAAGATTTCTATTTCGTATGATGGTAAAGAATACGAATTATTAAGCGGTGGAGAAAAACAAAAACTTGATATTATTATTCAATTATCTATAAGAGATATGCTTTGTAAGTATTTGAATTTCTCTTGTAATATTCTTATATTAGATGAAATTCTTGATAATCTTGATGATATTGGAAGTAATAAAATTATTGATTTATTATCTTCAGAATTGAATGATGTTAGCAGTGTCTTTGTAATAAGTCATAGAAGTGATTTTACTATTCCTTGCGATAATGAAATTAACATTATTAAAGGAGAAGATAAAATAAGTATCATATTATGATTTATATTAAACCAAAAAATGTTACGTATACATAGATGGCAATATTCATTGATGAACATGCATATGACGAAGATGCCTCAAACGAATAGAATAATTTAATTTTTGAATATTTATTTCATCTAGTAGAAATGTTAGCGTATAAAGCAAAATTCTTTTAGAAGTATTAGTATTATGAGGATTTTGCATTATACGTTGCATCCTCAGTGTATTTAAGATTAAAGAATCCTCGACAGTTTAAATATGATGAAAATGGATAGCCAAAACTAAAAAGAATAAAGAGTATTTTAAATTATATAAAAACAATTTTATATCCAAAGAAAGTTGATTTTGAACAAGAACATTATGATTAGACATTTTCAAGAGCCGAAGATACCGAATTAAATTCAGATGTAGGAATTGGATATAGTTTTGCTGATTCATTAATTGATTCATTAGATGAATTAAGTAAAGTTAATTTTAAATTATGCTTAAAGGATTTGACTAATACAATTAAATCTTATATTTATAGTTTACCCTTTAAAGAAGATAAGGTTTTCATAAATAATTTATATTTAAGTTGTTTATTAACGTTTTTATCCTCTATAACACCAAAAGCATCTGATCTTGAAAGGATTTCTAAATTAAAATTGGCGTCACATAGAGATGTTGAAATTGATGAATTATTGTCAGATAGTTTTACGGTTGATGATGTAATAGTATTTCATTTAGACACTAAATATAGAAAATATATCTACTTATTAACCAAAAAAGTCAAGCATTTAATTGCAAATGATTTATCATTGATTTTAAATGATGAATTAGGAAGCGAAAGTGTTTTGAAGTCTGTTTTAGTACGTGATATAATGGATAAAGGAATAGCGAAGGAGGATGAAGAATGAGTAGGACTAATCAAGAGATTTTATCAGTAAAAGAATTAGATATATATTCACTGATATTATTTGCATTATTTAAACTTCGTGATATTCCAGATTATCTAGTATTGAGTGAACTTGTATATATTCTTGATAAGGACAGTTTGCTGAAACTCTGTGAATACTTTGGTGGTACCACAATTCATATTCCAACAATTGATGAATTAGAGTCAATATTATATTCATTATTATTATATTAGTATGTAGACATTGAGCATATGGATTATGATAAAGCGATAGATTTACTTGGTTAGAAGTCATCAAAATTACGAAAAATAAAATCAGATTATGTGAAGTTGCAAAGCGTTTTGTCCAATTATTCATTTGGTAAAGGTTCAAAGAATGAATGAAGAAATGATACGTGATATGATAGATTGTTTATAGAATTATAAACATGATAAAACTCAGTTAATGTAGAAATATATATAGAACAGATTGGATTAGAATTTAATTCAATATTATAGAAAATTATAGCAAAGTGTGGACTTCCTATCAAGAAAAGATAGTAAAAAAGTAATAAAGAAATTAAATCGGGTTGATAAAAATGATAAATGATTTAGCTAAAATTACAACTATTCCTGTATTCAGTTTAAAGAAATTATGTACTAATATGATTTTATGTATTTGTCATAGAGTATTAGAAAATTATTTTAATAAAGAAACTGAAACTACAGCAGATATTGGCATTGGTAAATTAAATATATCTATCTAGGAAGATGAAATTCTATATAAATTCATACCTTCATATAAATTTGAGCAATCCTTAATTGACACAATAAATACTAAGCAAAGTCCATTAGTTACAAAAGCAGAAGATATATTAGTAGCAAAAGTAACTAATACATATAAGGAATTACTATAATGGATGATTTTGATATTTTATCAGCTGAACAACAATTACAATTAAGAGATGCTAATGATAAGGAAGATATAGAATAGATATTAAATATATTTAATTTAAATTTAAAGAAGAAAGAATTACTAAGATTAAGTAAACTTAGCGATTTACAAGATTCAATTACGGATCAAGTAGAACAACGTCTAAATAGACATGCAGATGAATTTAGTAATAGAGATTTAATTGATTATTTTAAGGCATTTTAGGATACTATTACAAAGACTAATAAATCTGCGGATGAAATACCAGTAGTTTAGATTACTTAGAATTAGTTAAATATAAATGTTTAGCCTGAATTTAATCAGGACGAACGTCAAAGAATTTTAAATACAGTTAGACAGATTATAGCTCAATCTAATAAAGAGAATTAGATAGTTAATGATGATTAGCTGGAGGTAATTAATGAAGCAAACATTTAAAGAGAATGATAAAGAATATTCGTTTGAAGAGTTTATATGGTATATGGGCTCTCAAAAAGATATTACGGGTTACACTTGGAAATGTGTTGCAGCAATTATCAATGCTGCATTCGAAATTAATAAAAGCGCAGATTATTATAGAAAAAAATTTGCGGCTATGCAAAGCATAAATAATATTAATGAATATATTGAAGAAAAATCTGAACGAATGAAATTATCAGATGTATTAGTTTAGACTAATGCAAACATTCGTAGATTATCAAGAGAAGAAACCATTAAGGAAATAGCAAAGGAAGCAGCTGCAACCATTAGTAAAAATTGTCCTTTGTTAACGGATGTGGAAAGATTTCCGTTTATTGCATCTCCATCTGATGGAAATATAGGAATTTTACAATTAAGTGATTGGCATTATGGAATTGATATTGATTCTTATTATAATGAGTATAACCCACAAATTGCTAAGGATAGATTAAGTGATCTATTGATGCAGGTAATTAAAATAGTTAACGAACAGCGCCTTAAGAAATTAATTATTGTAAATCTTGGAGATTTGATTGCGGGTAGAATACATCTTACAATTAGATTTAATAGTAGGATTGATGTGATTACCTAGATTATTGAAGTTTCTGAATTACTTGCAGAATTTATTGATGAACTTTCTACCTATATTCCTATTGATTATTATTCAGTTATTGATAATCATAGTAGATTGGAACCAAATAAAAAAGATGCTCTTTAGCTAGAATCTTTAGCTAGAATAACTGATTGGTATCTCATTGAACGTCTAAAAGATAATGATTCTGTATTTATTGGCGATAATAAATACGGTTTAGATATAATGACGTTTAGCGTATTTAAATGGAGGTTTGCCGGAGTTCATGGAGATCTCGATAAATTAAATACTGTGGTTAAAAATGTATCTTTAATGACTAGACAAAATTATGACGTTATTCTAACTAGTCACTTACATCATTTGACTATAGACGAAGAAAATAAAACTTTAGTGGTTTCTAATCCTTCTTTAATGGGAACTGATGATCTTGCGGAAAAAATGAGAAAGAATTCTTATGCTGCATAGAATTTAATAATTGTAAGCGAAAATAATCCTGTATATATGTTATGTAGGTTGGTAGTTAATTGATGATAATCTTACTAAAGTCATTTAAAGATTATTGGTAAGTCTTAATATAAAAGTAAGTCCTATAATAAGAAATGAAAAGGAGTAATTATTATGAAATTTTATAGCGAAAAATTAGAAAAGTTTTTTGATAGCGAAGCAGAATGTAAAGATGCAGAGAAGGAGTATTTAAATAAAACTACATTACCTTCAATGCCTTATCAAGAGTGTGACACGACCATTTCTGATAAATCTGATGTGAAAGATAGAAAATACTATGCAAAATTAGTTGAGGAAGCAGACAAAGCTCTTGAAGAAGAATATATCAAATATGAAGAGGCTAAGAAACAGATTATTCAGCTTAAGAAAAAGTGCGACGAAGAATGCGAAAAAATTCTTGTAGAAGCTAAAAAAGAATTAAAAGCTGTTCAAGATAAGAAATTTGTTGCTCTTCAGAATTTCAATGAGAAGTTTGGTCCATATACAATTTCTTACACTGGAGATAAAGCATTAAAAGAAATGCGTAGACATTTTGATACAAATGTGGATTTATTCCACTGGTTTTTCCCATTTTTTAACTGGTAAGATACTTAGTTTAGTAAGATTATCATTTGTGGAAGTCAGGCGGAGTCCACCATAGGGCTTCACCGTAATAGCCGGCTATATAATAACTTGAGGTGAATTATGGCAACATATTTTTGTGTATCTGATGTACATTCATTTTACGATGAAATGATGGAAGCATTAGACAATGCTGGTTTTGATATAAATAATCCAAATCATGTTTTTGTATCTTTAGGTGATTTATTAGATAGAGGACCAAATCCAAAAGAATGCTTAGAGTTTGTGAATAAATTACCAAAAAACAGAAAGATACTTATTAAAGGAAATCATGAAAGATTAATGGAACAGTGTATCCAGGATAAGATATTTAGAAGTCATGATTTTCATAATAAAACAATTGATACCGTATTAATCTTGACTGATAGTATCTCATGCACTGATGCAAATATGGTACTTACCAAGATGGAATATAATAAGCCTTGGAACTAGTATATCAAAGACTGTGTGGATTATTATGAAACTGGTAAGTATGTTTTTGTTCATGGTTGGATTCCTTGTACTCAATGGGAAGAAGGAATTAATATGTTTGGAGAAAAGATTAGTAATTATGATCCTCTTCCTGATTGGAGAACGGGTAATTGGGATAAAGCATCATGGCTAAATGGAATGGATTGTTGGAATAAAAATATTAGAATAAAAGATAAAATAATTTTATGTGGACATTATCATTCTAGTTGGGGACATTGTTTTATTCATAAGCAAGGAATTGATATACCAAAAACATATGATGATATAAATGAAAATTGGCATACTGAACCATTTGTTGATGATGGAATTATTTGTTTAGATGCATGTACAGTATTGTCGGGTAAAGTAAATTGTTGGAAAATAGATAAACAAAAGAAAATAAACATAAATAAGGAGAACAAAGATGACTGAGTATTTTTATAAGAATAAAGAAGGTAAAATTGAATTTACAGAAATTTCTTTGAGGTAGTTACTTGATAGGGTATATAATCAAGGATATAATGATGGAAAGAATAATGGAAGTATTATTTGGAATTCTCCAAGTAAGTGGTATGATGATTGGTGGAATAAGCCCGTTATAACGTGGTGTAATGATATCAATTCATCAAGTTCTACTGTTACATTAGATGATTATTCAAGCACTACCACTAACGTAACATTAAATGGTAATGATATCTCAGATCTTCATGTGAAGTAATGGCAAAAAAAGATGTAGATAAATATTTTGATTAGATTTGTAAAGATTATCATGAATTAATTGAAACGTTACATGATATGGAAGAAGAAGTGAGCAAAGGATTATTAGATCCCGATAAATTAATTCAAATGAAAGAATATATAGAACCAATTAAAATAAATTGGCAAAGAATTAGTTATATCATGTATCTTTTAAATATGCCCGCTAGAAATTCTAAAAAAGAAAAATATAAAAACCAAAATAAAAAATTAATTCAAGATAAAGCAACATTAGAAGATGTTTCAATTGAAAATCATAATCAAATAGATAAAATAAGAAAAGAAATTAGGACATCTTAATGATGTCCTTTAATTTTATATTTAAGAGCTAAATTAAATTAGAATTTATATACGAAGAGGATAATATGGAAGAATTTTTAAGAAGTTTAGGAATAACAGGAGATTTACAAAAATCAAATGCAAGTTATGTAATGGATATTAGTAATTCAAATGAATATGGAAAAATTTATTCATTACTGGATAAAAACGAAGAAGTTGAAGAAGATCCTGAAAGCTCATAGGTAACCATGGATTATTCTTCCGTACAATTTTTTAATGATGATTTTACAATATAGTTAATAGCAGATTTTGAACACGATGAATACAGATTAACGATTAAAGAAAACTAAAGGAGAAATGTATTATGAAGATGAAATTTCAAGATGCTAAAGATATTCTAACAATTGATAAAAATGAAATAGAATTAAGTTAGAGAGCAATAGAAATTGATATTAAAACCGAAAATAAATTAATGCGAGAAATTATTTCAGCATTAAAGCATACTATCGAATTAAATAACATTGTATCTTTATCAGCTCCTGCTATTGGATATGATAAAAGAATATTTTGTATTAAATTTGATACTGAAATTAAAACATTTATAAATCCTGTTATTATACAAAGTAAAGGTATATAGCTTTCTCGAGAAATTTGTACATCTATTCCAGGTAAAACTTTTATTAGACCTAGAAATAATGATATTACAGTAATCTATTAGAAACCAAGTGGACCAAGTGAAAGTAGATAGTTAGTTGGTTTATCTGCTATAGTATTTCAACATGAATTAGATCATTTGGAAGGTTTATTATTAAGTGATATTGGATTAGAAATTGATGATGATTTTGAAAAGGCATCTGATGAAGAAAAAGAGGAAGTTATAAATTATTATCTTGACTCTTTAGATTTAAAAAGAAAAGAATTAGAAGATGAAATTCAATCAAATGAAGAATTAAAACAATTAAGTGAAGGTATTAAATTTATGGAGTCAGTATATAAAGGAGAAACTCAAATAGAAAAGGAGTAAATAAGATTTGGCTCTATTAATAAAATTAAAAAGAACAAATTCATAGTTGAGTAGTTTATCTTCTGTTGTACTTAGTGAAGGTGAACCTTTATACAGTTTTGCAGATAAGCAATTTGTTATCGGAGATGGTAGTACCAATGTAGCAAATTTACCAAAGATATTTGCAAAGACTTGGCAAGGCGATGTAATTGAAACTGCTTATGGTGGAACTGGAAATAATGTTGGATACATTAGAACTGGTTTAAAAAGCGGTGTGACGGCTGGAACTAAATCGACGGCAGAAGGTAATAATACATCACCAACCGGAACAAATTCTCATAGCGAAGGTGATACTACTACCGCATCAGGGTCTGCATCCCATTCAGAAGGTGCTAATACAATAGCAAGTGGACAAAATGCACATGCGGAAGGTAATACTACAACAGCATCAGGTAATTCTTCTCATGCCGAAGGAAGTAATAATACGGCCAGTGGTAATAGTTCTCATGCAGAAGGTTCAACTAATATAGCTAGTGGTAACTATTCGTCCGTTAGTGGTAGTAATAATATTGCAAAAAATAGATCATAGATGGTATTTGGTGAGTATAATATTCAAGATAATTCTTCTGCTGATATATCCAATAGAGGAACATATATTGAAATTGTTGGTAAAGGTACTGCAAGTAATGCAAGATCTAATGCAAGAACCTTAGATTGGAATGGAAATGAGTAGATTTCTGGTAGCTTTACACCAATGACATCTAATTCTCAGACATTAGGCTCATCTACAAATAGGTGGAGTAAAGTCTATATAGGAAATTCTAATAGTTATGGTAGTGCTACCACTCCTATTTATTGGAATGATGGTATTCCTACTCCAATTACATCAATAAATGTACCAAGTACAAGTACAGCAGCAGCATTAACAAATGCAAGATAGTTAGGGGTTAAATTAGATTCAAATACTGCTGCTACATTTAATGGGTCTGCAGATTAGTTAAATATTCCTGTAGCAGGAGTATTGAAAGTGGCAAACGGTGGTACTGGATATAATTCTGTTGATACTACTCCAACTGCAAATAGCGCAAGAATGGTTACGTCTGGCGGAGTTAAAAGTGCAATAGATTAGGTTGTTGCAAATGTAAACTCTATAAAATACGCAGCATCTAATTCAGTTGGTGGAGCAGCAAATAGTGTTGCAAATGCAATAACGTTCAATAATTCAGGTTCTGGCGTAGCTTCAGGAAGTACATATAATGGTTCAGCTGCAAGAACAATATCTTATAATACTATAGGTGCGGCTTCAAGTTCACATACTCATAATTATGCAGGTTCAAATTCAGCAGGTGGAGCTGCTACAAACGCATTGAGCGCAAATACAGCAGTTAAATTAACTACAGGAAGAACTTTACAAGTTAATCTTGGTTCCACGTCCCCATCAACTGCATTTGATGGTACATAGAATATATCAAATATTGGAGTTTCTGGTACTTTAACGGTTGGCAACGGAGGTACTGGATTTACAACTACAACTTACAAGAATGCAGTCGTCATTGGTAATAGCACAGCTGCAACCAGTGCTCTTCAAACTATTAGAACTAGTTCGGGAGCATTTTATGCTACTGCTGCAGATGCAAAACCTGGTTTTGGTACTCTACCTGTAGCATAGGGTGGTACAGGTAATACTGCAGTTGATACCACGCCAACAGCAAATAGTACAAAGATGGTAACATCTGGAGGTTTATATACAGCATTAGCAGGAAAAGCAAATTCAAGTCATACACACAATTATGCAGGATCCGCATCTGCGGGTGGAGCTGCTAATAGCGTGGCAAATGCATTAACTTTCAGTACAGCAGGAAATGGTGGTGGAAATGGTACCACTTATAATGGTTCAGTTGCTCGTACTATATCATATAATTCAGTTGGTGCTGCTGCCGCAAACCATACACATAATTATGCGGGATCATCATCTGCAGGAGGAGCAGCAAATAGCGCACTAACCGCAAATCAATTAACAACGGCAAGAACAATTCAAACAAATCTTGGTAGTACAACAGCCGCATCCTTTAATGGTACCGCAAACATTACTCCTGGCGTTACTGGAATACTTAATGTTGCTAATGGTGGTACAGGAAAATCAAGTTGGACTAATAAAGGAATACTTTATGCTAATAGTGCAACATCCTTAGCGTAGTTGACGCCATCAGGAGCAAATTAGATTTTAATGTCAAATAGTAGTAGTGTTCCTGCATGGACAGTACCATTAAATTCTCTTGATTCAATTTCATCAACTCCACCAACATCAAGTGCAGTATATAATGCAATTAATAATATACATATTGAAAATCTTGGTCCGTTATCTTCAACATATGTTTGGGATACTTTATCTTCTACTACGTATTATATAACCTCAGAAACATCTGGTTCGACCTCTTCTTCAATAGATCCAACAGTTTGGAAAATTAGTACGTGGACAAGTTGTACAGCAATTAATGCAACAACATTATAGTTATCTGGTAATCCGGTGGTTTATACGATGCCAGATGGAGGACATATTGACATTCCAGCTGGTAGATATTGTTTAGTTGAATTAAATACTACTGCAAATCCATATAATACTACGTCATAGGTATTTTATACGGGTTCAAGTAGTAAACGATTTAATACACGGGAACAAACTGTAGGTGGAACTTATGTTGGCGGTTAGGGGGTAACAATGCCAGTAGTTGCTATTACTTATAATGGTCAAACTACATATTATCCGCAAGGAAGTTAGCAATACGATCTTGCACCGTTAGCTACAGTTGGTGGTGCAACTTATCAGTACACCGTACTTTCTGCTGGATACGGTGGCGGAACAGTTGGTGGAACGGTAGTTAAGTATTATATATCTGCGACAGGTACTGTAATTACAGCAGGCGGTGCCAAGTAGGCTTCTGCTGCTTGGCAAACTGAAACCGGTACATCTACAATGTACACTCACGGTCGTGGTTCAAGTATTATCCATCTATGTAGAGGTTCCTTAGCAGATATTCTTCTTGGCAGAAGGATGGGAGTGTATACAGGTAACGGTGGTAGTTCAACAACTATTAATTTTGATTCTTGGGTACCAAAACTATTAATGATATTAGAAACGATTTATCCTGAAGACACTTCCACGAGAAGAGTTAACGTAGTTATTGATACGTATAATCTTAGAGGAGATCTTCAACCCACGATTAATTATATGGGAACCACAGTTCAATCTCTCCAATGGGGAAATAATAATTGTAAATCGATAACTATAACTTGGACCGACTCTTCTAAGTCTTATTTTAATAAAAGCGGCGTTTCTTATAAATACATCGCTTTGTTATAAGGAGGAAATACATAAATGGCACTTACAATAACAGTGGATCCTTATGAAAAACAAAATTTTGTAGATGGTTAGGTACTCATTGCAGAACAAATGAATCATATAGAAGATGGTATCTATAAAGATAATTTAGATTTAGCAGAAGTAGTTTCTGAATTAAATACTCTTGATAATGCAGTTACATAGAATACAACAGTCATCAATAATATTAAAGATAAGATAACAGTATATACGGATACATATAATGATGGTAATATAAAAATTGAATACGGAGAAGCATAAGATAAATAATGAATGATATAATATTAAGAGGACTAATAAAGAACATACAATATTCACATTCAATAAATGATGTAGAATACAATAAAGCTGATTTAATAGTTCCAAACAATAAAGGCAATGATGATATAATTGATTTAAAATTTAAAAAATGTATAAGACCAATTCAAGAAAACGATTTGATTTCACTAACAGGAACGATAAGGTCTTTTTCTTAGAAAATAGATGAAAATAAAAATAAAGTTTCTATTTATGTTTTTACTTATTTTGATGAACCTGCTATATAGTTATCTCAAAATGCAGTTACTATTGATGGTCGTATTTGTAAAATTGATCCAATTAAAACTTTAAATTCAGGTAAAACTTGTTTGCATGCTATATTAGCAAATAATTTATTTGTTTAGGATTAGAGTATTAAAATAAATAATTATATACCTATAGTATTTTGGGGTAATTTGGCAAAGAAAGCAAGTGAATTAAATATAAGCGATAAGATATTGATTTCAGGTTCGTTACATTCTAGAACATATACTAAAACAAATAAAGATGGAGTTGTTGAAATTAGAACAGCTCATGAAATAGTGGTATAGAATTATGCGGTCTAGCTTTAATTATTTTTATACTACAACGGCAGAAGATTGTCTGGATGTTGAAGATATTGGAAATGTATGTATACAAGCATCAAATGATGCTGGTCAAAATTGGATATTATTAATAAAAACTAAATTAGGATTTTCATATATATTAGAATATGGTCCATTTTATTATACAAAAATAACTGAATATCTAAATCATACTTTTCAACGAATAGAATATTCTGAATATAAATTAGAAAAGAAAATTGATAAGTTTTTAAATGAACCAAGAAGATTAATAACACAAGTACAATTTAAAGATGAAGATGAAGCATTAGAATTAATGACTAATGTAGTGGAGGTTATGAATGAGAGCTATTAGTAAAGAACCAGTTAGATTATTCAGTGGAAAAATAATTGGTTATATAGAAACAGATAAAGATGGTAATCAACAAGCAAGAGATTTTTACGGTAAAATTCTTGGGAGTTATGATAAAGCACTTAATGTCACTAGAGATTTTTATGGTAGAATAATTAGTAAAGGTAATCAAGTTACTGGACTTATCTGGAATCCAAAATATAATTCTTTAGTAAAGAATAGTTGATTTTTATCCTATTATCCGGTATAATATATTATATATTGGATAATAGGATATTTTTTTTTATTGAGGAGAATAAAGAAATGGTTGAGGCAACATCAAAATTTACAATAATGGATGATAATGGAGAATTTACTCCAGAATTCATAGATCTTGTAAATAGATATATAAATGAAGAGATGAAGAAATTTACTATAGATGGAAAATTTAATCGCGAAAAAGCGATTAACTATATTAATAATTTCTTAAAGGAGCATAAAGATGAATAAAGAATAGCTATTTGACACAAAGAAGTATGAATGTTAGCGATGTCATAAAGTATATTTAACTATAAGTGAATATTTCCATCAAGATGGAATGTGTGATAATTGTTATCATAAATATTTAGATGAATAGATAAAGGAGAAAAATAATAAATGAGTATGTATGAATGGGCAAAAAGAGAAGTAGAAATTGCAAAGAAGAGTTCAGCAATGAAAGATGAGGATTTTGATTATGTTGGAGAATGCTATGATAGTGCATTGAAGGCATATAAGAGTCTTTGTGATGATGAACATAGTGGATTAAGTTTTGGAATTACTGCAAGTATTTTAAAGAGACTTCTTAGAGCAGATCCGCTTACTCCAATCTATGATGAACCTGATGTTTGGAATGAGGTTGCTGGGATAAGGGAAGATGAATGTAAAGTTTATCAGTGTAGAAGAATGAGTAGTTTATTTAAGGATGTATATCCAGATGGTCGAGTAGAATATAGTGATGTAAACAGAATAAATTGCATTGATGTGGATACTACTTTTTCATATCATTCAAGTCTTGCTGATAGATGGTTTGATAAGAATTATCCGATTAAGCTCCCATATACTGGAGAGAAAATTGATGTATTTATAGAAGAGTTCTTAACTGATGAAAAGAATGGAGATTTTGATACTGTCGGTATTCTTTATGCAAATAAAGATGGAGAAGTAATAAATATTAATAAGTATTATAAAGCAGATGAAGAAGATAAAGATTGGGTAGAACTCACTCAAGCTCAATATTATAAGAGAAAGTTAAAGAAAATTAATAGAGAATGAGTTATTTCGACGATGATTTAAAGAAGCCGACTAAATATCAAGATTAGTTAGCAGAATATCTACCAATACCTAAAAAAGATGTGAATGAATTTCTTTGTAAAGTATATCCATTTCTAATTCCAAGAAATAGATGGAGCGGAATGAGAATAACGGAAGCACAAGACGGAGGTTATTGGCCAGGAGATCCTGAAGCTATTCCAGAATATGATTATGAATATACTGAATTAGATAGTATGCCGGAAGGTTGGAGGATAGCTTTTGGAATGTAGTTGTGCGAAGAACTTAAACAAGAATTAATTAAATTTGATTATCTTGATAAGTATGAAATTACACAAATCAAAGAAAAATTCGGAAGTCTTAGATGGTATGATAATGGTTATCCAATCGGTAAACTAGAATTAATTGGTATAGAAGAATATGAAGATGGGATGCCTGAACATGATAGAAATACTGATTGGTACAGATATCTTGGAGTAGAAAATAATAAAGCACAATATGAACATTATAAGATTTTAGATAAATGCAAAGTAGGAGATATCATTAGTAAATATGAATAGATATCTGCAAGAACTTGTATAAAGTGCGGACAACCTGCAACTAAGATTTCTTTAGGTTGGATAAGTCCTTGGTGTAATAATTGTGCAAAAGATATTCATGACGAATGTATGGATATTGACGAATATTTTTCTAAAGAATAAACATATAGTTGATTTTTCTTAATTTATCAATTATAATATAAATGTAAAAAGAAATAAATGGAGGAAAAGAAGATGGGATTTCTTGGTATTACTCTTTTAATCATGGGTATTCTTTTCGCAAATCTTATTATTTTTCTTTTCCTCATTGGTATTTATAATCTAATAAATGCGTTCATTGAAGATGTTACAGGAACATCTCTTAGCGAGAAAATCAAAGAAAAGATGGAACATAAGAATGAATAAATCAAAAATTATTTGTATATCAGGAAAAGCAGAATCAGGAAAAGATACTTTTGGTAATTATATTTAGTTGGCATTAGAAAATAATAAACAAAAAGTATTAAAAGTTCATTATGCTGATTTAGTTAAGTATATTTGTTCTAATTATTTAAATTGGAATGGATAGAAAGATGAAGCAGGTAGAACTTTACTATAGACTTTTGGTACTGATATTGTAAGAACACAGGATAAAGATCATTGGGTTAAATTTATAGCTGATACAATTGAATTAACTAATAAATTAATTCATTATGATTATGTAATTATTCCAGATTGTAGATTTCCAAACGAATTAGATTACTGGATAGATAATGGTTATCAAGTGACTTGGATTTAGATGATTAGAAATATTGATAATCATTTAACCGATAAATAGAAAGCTCATGCATCAGAAGTTTCTCTCCAAGGTTATTCCAGAATTACTCCTGTGGTTATTTAGAATAATAGTAATATGTACGAATTAGAAAAGAAAGCAATTTTGCTTACAAATGTTTTATTAAAGTTAGGAGAATAAAAATGGATATCACTCCGATTCTTACTGTTGTTATCATTCTCGGACTTTTTATTTGGTATCAGATTGATAAAAGGAGGCCAAGACATTAATGATAGAATGTTTTGTAAGTTCTAAGTCGTTACCGGAAGCATATCATAATGCATTATATCGTCTTTGGTTAGATGGAGAAATTGTTCCTTGTCCTGATTATAATACAAATCAAAAAGAAGTTTCTATGACTATGATGGTTGAAGATCCTTTTAGAGAACCAATGATTTCAAAATTATTTATTGGTGGGTATAAAGAACTTCAGCAATATATCATGGAAATGAGGGACGGAATTCTTGATTTTGAAGTAGATAAAGGTAATTGGAAATATACATATCATAATAGAATAGCTAGTTACGGAAGTAAAAGATCTTTTGTATGTGGTTTAAATCAATTTGATTTCATCATTGAAGAGCTAAAAAGAAATCCGGATAGTAGACGAGCAGTAATTGATATTCGTGATAATTGGGATGATATGTATAGTGATGATCCAGCTTGTCTACAACATATTCAATTCTTTATTCGTGATAATAAACTTCATATGAAAGTATTATTTAGAAGTAACGATGCTTGTAAAGCAACTTTTATGAATGCTTTTGCTCTTATTATGATTCAGAAAATGATAGCAAATGAATTAGGAATTAAAGTTGGAACATATACACATCGAGCAAATTCTTTTCATTGTTATGAAAAAGATTTTAAGATGCTAGATGGATATGTAAATAGAATTCATGATTATGATGAAGAATATTTAACGTATGATTACGAAGATGATTGGAAAGAAATGATGGAAGATTGTATTCCTGAAATTCTTGAAAATGTAAAAAAGTTGAAAGGATAATAAATTATGAAAATCATTTATGAAGCTGACAAGATTAGGTATTTTGATAACAATGGACATGAAATTCATGAGAATGACATTGTGGACGCGGATGGGTCCATGCAAAGAGTTTATGAAACTGAAAACGGAGAGCTTGGAACAGATGCTACTAATCCTAAGTGGATTAAATCTGGAAGAGCAGTTCCATGCGAATATGGTATTTATCCATTCGAAGAGCAGATGAATGTAAAACTCATTAAATTTAAAATTGTGGAGGCAGATTAAATGATTATTAACAATAAAAGAGCACTTGCTTATATTACTACAATTAAAGGTATTTATCCAATTGAAGGATATGATAGAGTTGAACATGCAGAGGTTCTTGGTTGGAGAGTAATCGTTTCCAAGAATGATAATTTCAAAGTCGGGGATAAATGTGTTTATTTTGAGGTAGATTCACTTTGTCCTGCTTCAGATGAACGATTCGCATTTCTGGAAAAGCGTCATTACAAGATTAAGACAATCAAGATGTGTGGTGTATATAGTCAGGGTCTTGTAATGCCCGTAAGTGCCTTCAAGGAATTTCCCGAAGATATTCCTGAGAATACAGATGTTACAGATATTCTTGGAATTAAATATTACGTGGAAGAGGATAATGTAAGAAAGTCTGACACACCTGCAACTCCTACTGTAAAAGCAAAGTATAAGAAACTTGCAAAGAAGCCAATTATTAAAAAGTTAATGAAGTATAAGTGGTTCAGAAAAGTTTTCTATGCCTTTTTTGGACAGAAGAAGCAGAAAAATGCAAAAGCATTTCCTACTAATTTTCCTTATGTTCATAAGACGGACGAAGAAAGAATTGAAAACCTTCCACATCTTGTAGGTTATGAAAATCCTCTTATTGCTACAGAAAAGCTAGATGGAACTTCATGCACTTATATTCTTGAAAGAAAGAAGCATGGAAAGTTTGAGTTTTATGTAACTTCTAGAAATGTTCGTCAGCTTACTCCCGAACAGGATTGTTATCATGAAAGTAATATTTATTGGGAACTTGCTAATAAGTATAAGATTGAAGATAAACTGAAAAAGTATCTTGAAGATAATCCAGATCTGGAGTATGTATGTATTCAGGGTGAGGGTGTTGGGAATGTTCAAGGTAATCCTCTGAAACTTAAAGAAAATGATCTTTATGTATTTAATTTTATTCGTTCTGATATTGGAAGACTTGATTCCGTTAAAGGAAAGAATATTATCAATGCATGGGATATGAAATGGGTACCCATTCTTGATACTAAATACATGCTTCCTAAGACTATGGAAGAAATTAAAGTAGCAAGTGATGGTAAATCTGTAGTAAATCCTAATGTGATGCGCGAAGGTATTGTATTTAGAGATCCAACTAATGATTTAAGTTTTAAGTCAGTGAGTCGCGATTACATGCTTAAGCATAGTTGATTTATTTTGAATAAGATAATATAATATAAATATGGAGGATAGAATATGATTAATTTTTATATGCTTGTTGGTATTCCTGGTAGTGGTAAAAGTACATGGGCTGAAAAGCATAAGGAAGAATATAAGTTTAATATTCTATCCTCTGATGCTTTAAGAGTGGAATTGTTTAATGATGTAAACTTTCAAAAAGATAATGCTCAGGTTTTTCATGTAATGAGAAAAAGAACTCTGGAAAATCTAAAAAATGGAAATAGCGTATGTTATGATGCTACTAACATTAATAGAAAAAGCAGAAAAGGTATTCTAGCATATATTAATCAGGAATGTCCTGAAGTAAAAAAGATTGCTATAGTATTTGCTACTCCTTATAATATTTGCATTGAAAATAATAATAATAGAGAAAGAGTAGTTCCTACAGAAGTTCTTGATAGAATGATCTCTAATTTTGAAATTCCTTCGTATGCAGAAGGTTTTGATGAAATTAAGATTATTCAGAATTATGCTACTCAATATGATTATAGTGATGCATATATGGCAATGAAGGGATTTGATCAAAAGAATCCACATCATGCACTAGATTTGATGCGTCATTGTGAAAAATGTCAGGATTATGTCTTGCAGCAAAATGATATTCTTGATGTAATTCCTGAAATTGCTATGGCAGCTCTTCTTCATGATTATGGTAAGTTGTTTACTGCATCTTGGGATGAAGAGAAATCTTGTAATCATTATTATAATCATGAAAATGTTGGGGCATATAAACTATTAACGGAATGTAGATTTCCTAGTTGGATAAATGTTGAAGAGGTAATCTTCTATATTAATTATCATATGCTTCCGTATTCCATGAAAAAAATGAGTGATAAAAAAAGAGAGTATACAACTAAGCAATTCTCGAAGAATAAATTTAAATGGGAAGCATTAAACATAATTCATGAAGGAGACGAATATGCTCACAGTTGAATAGAATATAGAACTTGTAAATAAATATCCATTTTTATGGCCAAGATATTTGAACAGCGATAATTTTGGAGAAAAATGGGAACCATATAATTATGATTATACTGAATTAGATAATTTGCCTGATGGTTGGGTAAATTCTTGGGTACCAAAGTTCCTCGAAGAAGTTAAAGAAATTCTAATTAAAAAGAATCTATTAAATGATTATTTTGTGGTTAGGTTTGTTCATACCTTATGGAACAAATTTAATTTTAAAGGAAATATTGATATTCCTGAAATAACTGAATTGGTTAAAAAATATTAGACTGAATTAGCTAAGTATTGTATGTTCTGTGGAAAAGAACCAGTATATAAATCTACTTGGGGATTTTATGCTTGTAAAGAATGTGCAAAAAATGATTTTTATCAAACTCAAGCAATGTTTAACAATGAACTTAAATGGGAAGATGAATATGAAAATCTTATTTATGCTTCTTAATTAATAGTTGATTTTTCATCTTGTATATATTATAATATAAGTAAGATATAAGACAGCAAAATAAATTTAGATAAAAAGATGGAGGTATCTTGAATGAACTTTTTTGACATGATGAAGGAAGTTAACGATTTTACTTATACTGAGAATGGTGCTGGTGCTTATCGTAGCACTGGTAATGCTGTGCTTGATGCTTTTGGTAGCCTTGGCGGTATGATGCATAGCAATGCATCTACCATTCTGGAAGCTTTCATTAAAGCATTTAAAGAAGATAGGGATTTGAGCATGCGTATGCTGTTCTACTTCCGTGATGTTCGGGGTGGTCAGGGTATGCGTAGACTGTTCCGCATTATTCTGCGGTATCTTGCTCAGAACCATCCTGAGTATGTTATTCATAATATGGATAACATCTTGTTCTTTGGTCGTGGAGATGATTATCTGGTTCTTCTTGGAACTAAGTGCGAGAAGCCCATGATTGATTTTATTCGACAGACCATTGCTGAGGATATGTTTGAACTCGGTCGGGGTCGGAGTTGCAGTCTGCTGGCTAAGTGGCTACCTTCAGAGAATACTTCTTCTCAGGAGACCAGAGCTCTTGCCGCTAAGATTCGTAAAGGTCTTGGTATGTCCAGTAAGGAATATCGAAAGGTGCTTTCGTTCCTGCGTAAGAACATCGATGTGGTGGAGCGTAAGATGTCTGCAAATCAGTGGGACGAAATTGATTTTAATAAGATTCCGTCTAAGGCTTCTATGATTTACTCTGATGCATTCTTCCAGCACGTTAAGAAGAATTATATTGAGTATCTGAAGGGTCTTGCTACTGGTGATTCTAAGATCAATGCAGGTGCTTTGTTCCCAGTCGATATTATTCATAAGGTCATGAGCGACCTGTATCATCCTTCTGGTAAGGATATTATTATCCAGAGTGCTTTGTGGGATGCACTTCCTGATTACTTTGCAGGTAAGGCAGAAAGCGGTATTTGTGTTGTAGATACCAGCGGCAGCATGAGTGGTCAGCCTATAGAAGTTGCACTCTCTCTTGGAATGTATTGTGCTGATAAGTGTCGTGGACCGTATCATGGAAAGTTTATTACCTTTAGTTCAAATCCTGCACTTCAGGAGATTAAGGGTACTAACATCTATGAAAAGGTTAATCATATGGAGCGTTCCGATTGGGGTATGAATACTGATTTGGAAAAGGTCTTTGATCTTATTCTGAATACTGCAATTAAGAATCATTGTAAGCAGTCTGATATTCCTGCGAAGTTGTATATCATTTCTGATATGCAGTTTGATGCAGCAACTAACTCTTACAGCTATGGATATGATTCTCGTGGTCGCCGTATTATGAAATCTAATAGTAATATGACCTTTATGGATAGCATGCGGCAGAAGTATGCAGCACATGGATATATGATTCCTGCAATTGTATATTGGAATGTCAGGGCTTCCAAGTGTGGAATGTTCCAGCAGCGATTTGGAGATACTGATTGCTGCATGGTCAGTGGATATTCTCCTTCATTGTTCAAAGCAGTCATTGAAGGTACTGAATACGAGGAAGTTATTAATGAGTACGGTAAAGTTGAGATCAAGCAAAAGATTGATCCAATGAATGTAATGCTTACCACTCTTAATAATGAGAGATATAATAGGGTTTGGGGAGGTCAGTAATGACCTTCTCAGACCTTAAATATTATACAAGGTTAATAAATGATATGAAGGAAAAAAAGAAATTTTATAAAGGAAAGATCTTTTAGTCAATTAATACTGAAGGAATGAAATTTCCACACAACATCAAATTAAAATTTGAATACCTAATATATGATATTAGATCCGCTTGGTAGCGTGCTAAGAATGGTTATGCTCATTCTGATGTTTGGGATTTTAGCGATTGGTTCTCTGGTAATATTATTCATATGTTGCAAGATCTTATTGATAATCAATGTGGATATCCAGGATGTGGAGATGCTGATACTCCAGAAAAGTGGGACGAGATCCTTCGCTATATGAAATTTTGTTTTATGGAGTCAAGAGAAGATACTTGTTCTAGATAGAATGAAATTAAAGATTATCAATGTGATATAATTAAAAATGAAGATGGAAGTATTACTTTTAATACAAATTCACAATTTGATAAGTGGAGTAAAAGAGAACAAGAACTATCAGAATATAGAGAAAAGATGTTACATGAAGGTTTAGATCTTTTTAAAAAATATTATTATAACTTATGGGATTAAGGAGTTAATAGTTATAGAATGACAGTAGAAGAATGGCTTGGAGCAGATAATACTTTAGGTATAGATATTTGGCACAGAAAATATTAGTATGAAGATGAAACATTTGATGAATGGTTAGATAGAGTCACGGCAGGAGATTAGGACGTAAAAGATTTAATTATTAAGAAAAAATTTCTATTTGGAGGAAGAATTCTTTCTAATAGAGGTCTTGATAAGAAAGGCATTAAAGTAACGCTTTCTAATTGTTATGTAGTTAGCCCTCCAGAAGATAATATTGAAAGTATTTATGAAACAGCTGGAAAATTAGCTAGAACTTATAGCTATGGAGGAGGCTGTGGTATTGATATTTCTAATTTATCTCCAAGAGGAGCAAAAGTAAATAATACTGCTAAATATACAAGTGGTGCAGTATCATTTATGGAAACTTATTCATAGGTAACTGAACAGATAGGTCAGAATGGACGTAGAGGAGCTTTAATGATTTCTCTAGATTGTACTCATCCTGATCTTCTTGAATTTATCGACATCAAAACAGATTTAACAAAAGTTAATAAAGCAAATATTTCTTTAAAAGTAAATAATGAATTCATGAATGCCGTAGAGCAAAAGAAAACATTTACTCTTAATTTTAAGAGAGAAGCTACTGGAGAAGAAATTACTAAAGAAGTAGATGCTTCAGAAATCTTTAAGCGGTTTGCAGAAAATAATTGGAATTATGGAGAACCTGGATGTCTATTTTGGGATAGAGTAACTACATGGAATTTATTAGCTCTAGATCCTGATTTTGAATATGCTGGAACTAACCCCTGCGGAGAGGAACCTCTCCCAGCAGGCGGTAGCTGTAGTCTTTCATCTTTAAATCTTTCTGCTTTTGTAAATGAACAAGGTATTTTTGATATTCCTGATTTTATTCATGCAGTTAAGATTGCAGTAAGAGCATAGAATAAGATTTTAGATGAAGGTATGGATCTTCATCCTCTTCAAGAACAAAGAGCTTCTGTAAAAAATTGGAGATAGATTGGTATTGGAGTCATGGGTATTGCAGATATGTTGATTAAGATGGGCATTACTTATGGTAGTTCTAAATCAATTGAGGTTTGTGAAGAAATCGCAAAAACACTTATTCATTCAGCAACAATGGAATCATGTTCTTTAGCTATTGAAGATGGTCCTTATCCAATGTGTAAATCTGATTTAATTGTTCAAACGGATTTTTTCAAAAATTATGTTCCTGAAGGTTCTGTGACTTATGAATTAGTAAAGAAACACGGACTTAGAAACAGTTAGCTTTTAACTATTGCTCCTACTGGTACTCTTTCAACAATGCTTGGAATATCTGGTGGTATTGAACCTATTTTTGCTAATTATTATACTAGAAAAACTGAATCACTTCATGGTAAGGATGTATATTATAAAGTTTATACTCCGATTGTTTAGGAATATATGAATAAAAATAATATAGAAGATGATTCAGAACTTCCTGAATATTTTATTACCGCGAATGATATTCCATATAAGAATAGAATAGCAATGCAAGCAATTTGGCAAAAGTATATAGATGCAAGTATTAGTTCAACAGTAAATCTGCCAAATGATACTACTATTGAAGATGTTTATGATTTATATCTGGAAGCATGGAAAGCAGGGCTAAAAGGGATAACTGTATTCAGAGATGGTTGTGCGAGGGTTGCCGTGCTAACCACAGATAATAAAGAAGAAGATAAAGAAAGTGACAATATATTAAATAGAGGATATATTATTCCAGCTTCTAATAATCTGATTGGCCTTAAAAGAAAATTAGTAACTGGTTGTGGTTCCCTTCATTGTACTGCATTCTTTGATCCCGAAAGTAAAGAATTACGAGAAGTTTATTTGAGTAAAGGCTCTACTGGAGGTTGTAATAATTTTATGACTGGATTATCTAGAATGATTAGTTTGTCCGCTAGAGGTGGAGTATCAATAACTGATATTATAGATCAATTAAAATCTACTGGCAGTTGTCCTAGCTATGCAGTAAGATCTGCTACAAAGCATGATACTAGTATGGGTGCTTGTTGTCCTATGGCAATAGCAAATGCTCTTGCAGATATGTATAAAGAATTTACCATGGCAGAATATGGAATGAATTTCAGCAGTGTTAAACCAAATAAAGATGAGGAAGATAATTGTCCAGTATGCGGATCTCCATTGACTTTTGAGGGTGGTTGTAACATTTGCAAGAATTGTGGCTGGAGTAGATGTGATTAAAAAATACCTTTATTAGCATGGTTTTTCGTAATTATTTTAAAGAATTTTCTTGATAAGGTACATATATTATTTTTATGAAATTTTTGGAAATCATAAAGAAAATCAAGATACGTTGATAAGGTTTTTGGCATAAAAATAAAAGGATAGGAAATAATAGTTGATTTCCTATCCTTTTTATATTATAATATAAGTATAATATAAAAGAAAGAGGTAATTATCATGAAAAAGTTTATGGTTAGTTATTATTCTTGGACTGGTAATCATGAGGTTTCTATTTATCAGAATCTTTATAGTGGTAGTTATCTGATTTATCTCGATGGAGATTATTGGACTGATATTGATTCTCTTTATCAGTTTGAGTCTGAACTTTCTTTTATTGAAAGTTCTATTCATACTAAATTTGGATTCTTTGGATTTTAAGGAGGAATAAAATATGCAAGTAACTTATGGAAATACTACAATAATTGAAGATTGGTTTTCTATAGACATTGAATTTGAAAGATTAAAAGTTGGAGAATTTTTTAAGCATGGTGGAGGTCTTTATATGAAGCTTCCTCAGCTTATGGAAGGCGGCAAGGATTATCCATATCCTGTCGTGAATTCTATTTGTTTTGGAGATTTAAATCTATATAAATTTACAGATAAGGTCAAAGTAATGCCATATCAAGCAACAATTAATATAAAACCTGTTAGTAAAGAGGAATAAAGTATGAATATTACATATACTCAGAATATCGTTGAATGTACGTATCAAGAGATTGTATATGGAGAATGCTTTGAATGGAATAAAGCTATTTTTCTTAAGGTTCCAAGTTTTGTTGATAATAGCAATGTTGTAACCGCAATTCGTCTTGGTTATATTACGAGAGACAATATGTATTATTATTTTGATTTGAATGAAAAGGTAATTCCAGTTTCTACAGAACTGAAAGTGACTTATAAATGTGAGTAAGTATGAGGAAGTAAAATGATTGTAGGAAAGAAAATAATCTTTAATTTTAAAAGTGGAGTAGATGATGCTCTAGTTGCCATTGCAGATGAAATTAAAAATGGATATACTGTAAAGGGTATTTTTATAGAAGAGCCTAGGATATCTTGTTGTGCTGATACTAACCAGAGAGAATTATGGGTAGCAGAGCTGGTAAATACAAAGTGTTCGTGGAGTGAGAAACTATGAATGTAATTTTTGAAGAACATGTAAAAACAATTAAATTTTCTGAGTTGGAAGTTGGAGAATGTTTTGAAGTAGACGGATTTGTCCACGTTAAAATAGATAAGTTTATAGATTTTGCAAATGATGATTATAATTGTTTTTGCTTCTATGATAATAAACTTTATACAATGTTCGACAGCACTGAGATAATTCCAGTAGAGGCAGAACTTCATGTAAGATATAAAAAGGAGTAAAATATAATGAAGCTCAATGTAAATTACAGAACGACAGTTTCCTTAGATGAAATTCATTTTGGAGAATGTTTTGAATTAAATGGATATCATTATATGAAAGTAAGAGCAGTAGATCATAAAGATACTAATAGATATATTGTTAGTTTATTAAATGGAAATATTTTAATTCAAAATGCTCCTTGTAAAGTTATTCCAGTTAAAGCAGAATGTAATATTAGATATGAATAAAAAAATAATTTAAAATATTATTTTACCTAAAGAGCTATATTATATAACTATATTAGTCTTATAAGGAGAATAAGAAAATATGAAAAATAAAGCATTGAAACTCCTAATAAAAAATAAGAAGATAGATATAGTATATAAGAATAATAAGATAAGAGAAATAAAAAATAAAGAATTAGCATTAAAGTTAATTGAACAAGATAAAGATAAGATAAAAGAAATAAGATGAAAAATAAACTATTAAATAAATGTGGACAAGGATGTAAGTTATATATTCCACAATAGAAAACATGTTAGATAATGCCAAATCTAGCAGGAAGAATAAAAGAAGATGATTATTGTTCACAATGGAGAGATCATATAGATCAATGTGAAATATGTCATACAGGACTATTATATCCAATAATAAAGATAGATGAAAATAAAGTAGCACATTACTACTGTGAAAATTGTATTTCGATGCTATAAGTAAAAGTTTTAGTACTATAAGAAATCTTTATAACGAAAATACCATTAAAGGGAAAACATTTCTTGTATACATATTTCATATTTAGTTGGAAACTATTATAATATATATAAATATATATTATATAT
>JAGCBE010000541.1 GCA_017652345.1 Methanobrevibacter sp. | reverse complement strand
GATACCATATGAAGCTAAGGATCAATTCTTACATTTAGTTGACCAAGCTATTGAAGCTCAATTAAATAGTTAAGATTGTTCTTAGCTATTTCTTTTTTAATCAATTTTTAAAGCATTGAATCAATTTTAGACTATTTTTAACTATTTTTTTATTATTTTCAGATATTCATTTTATCTTTAAATTTTTCCCTATTTTTTAAAAAGTATTTTATAATTAAAATACAAATATAATAGTGTTATATTTATTTTAATGATTTACTAATGTAACTGATTTACTAATGATTTTTATCATTGCTTATTTATTTTTATTATTGATTGGTGGAATCTTATGAATGTTGATAAATTAGTTGGCAATACCCCAATGATTAAGATTGATTATGAATATGAAGGCAAAAAGGGAAGCATTTACTCTAAAGTTGAATATTACAACTATTCTGGAAGCATTAAAGACAGAATAGCATTATACATTATCCAAAATGAAAAGGAAAGAGGAAACTTAAAGGATGGCCAACCTATCATAGAGGTTACAAGCGGAAACACTGGAATTGCTTTCAGTGCAATCGGAGCGCTTTTAGGTCATGAAGTTCACATTTTCATGCCTGATTGGGTATCTCTTGAAAGAAGGAAACTTATTCAAATGTATGGTGCACAGGTTCATCTTGTATCCAGAGAAGATGGCGGATTTAAGGGAGCTCTTGAACTTGTAGATGATTTTGCAGATGAAATTGGAGCTTATAAGCCTCTTCAGTTTGACAATGAATTGAATGTGGAAGCCCAATATATGAAAACAGGTCAAGAAATCATCGACACCCTTCCAGATGTAAACGCATTTGTTTCAGGAATTGGAACCGGTGGAACCCTTATGGGTGTAGGTAAAAGATTAAAGGACCATAATCCTGATGCTAAAGTCTTTGCATTGGAACCAAGTACCTTGTCAATTCTCAAGATGGGAATGGATGAAGGAAGCCACCTTATTGAAGGTATTGGGGATGACTTCATTCCTGGAATTGTTGATGAGGAATTGATTGATGACATTGTCTTGATACATGATTGTGATGCAATAAACATGTCTAAAAGGATTGCTCAGGAATTAGGATTGGGAATAGGAATTTCCAGCGGTGCTAACTTCTTGGCAAGTGTCATCATGGACAATGATGACTTAAAGATTGCAACAGTCTTCCCAGATGACAATAAGAAGTACATAACCACTAAATTGTCTGAACCTATCGATGAAGATCCTAAATTGATTTCAAATCATATAAATCTTATTGGATTTGAAGTTATTTAAGCAATCTTTAGTGAAATTGAATTAATTTCTTTCACTTTTTTTATTTTTTTACTTTTTTTCAACAATTTTTTTACTCTTTTAATTCCTTCATTTTTTAGCTATTTTTTAATTTTTAACTATTATTTGCAATTTATTTACGAAAACTTTAAATTATATTTAATTAAAGTAAATATTATACTATTAAAGGTTGTGACATCATTAATAAAAAACTCTATTTTATTCTATTTTGTTCAATTCTATTATTGTTTTCAATAAGTTCTATCTCTGCATATGATGCAGATGTGGCTGATGATTCAATTTATGAAATTGACTCTCAAGGAGATTTAAATATTCCATCTTCCGATGTTTCAGTATCAGATTCTTTTTTAACCAGTTCAGAGCCATCTGATGTGGAATTAGGTGATTCTGAAATAGATGATGGTAAATTTTCCACACTTCAAGATAAGATTGATGGATTAGGTGATGGTGAAACTCTCCATTTAAGCAATGATTATTCTAATGATGGCTTAACTGAGGGAATAATCATCTCTAAAAATATCAGAATTGAAGGGAATGGATATAAATTGGATGCATTGAACAAATCAAGAATCTTTACAATAACCGATTCCAAGACAGTTGCTTTAAATAACATTGTCTTCATGAATGGTTTTAGTGGAGATAATGGTGGAGCAATCTATTTTGACAGCTTATCAAACTCTAATTTTACAAATTTAACCTTCATCAACAACCATGCGGAAAATCACGGTGGAGCAATTTATATTGAAGGGGATTGCTCATTTAATAATTTTACAAATGTCAATTTAAAGAGCAACACTGCCTTAAGAGGTGGAGGCATTTACTTTGCAGCTAGCGTAATGAACAATACTCTTGATTTTGTTGCAAGTCAAAATCATGTTGAAAATTTCTCTGGTGCGGTTTTCTTTGTTGATGGAAATGCACTATACAATATAATCAAAGGAGAGTATAAAGATAATCATGCAGATCACTGTGCTGGAGTATTGTATATCCATGGAGATGCTATAGGAAACCTTTTAGAGGGGGATTTTGAAAACAACACTGGCCTTTCTGAAACCGGTGGTGTCTTGACCCTTATGGGAACTGCAAGCAACAATACATTCATTGGAAGCTTTTACAATAACTCTGCAAGAATTGGAGGGGTGTTGTATTTCTATCTCCCATCATTCAATAACACTATCATTGGCGATTTCATAAACAATTCTGCAACAAAATCAGGTTCTGCAATCTACTTTAGGGGAAGCCCATCCAACTTCATAATCAATTCTTCATTTATAGATAATAAGGCACCTGCTTATTGCTTGAATGTCACTTCAAATTCAAGAACCATTAAAGCATTGTTAATCGGAAACAATTCCGTAGCAAATGCATTCAATTCCCCAGATATCGATAACCTGGTCTTTGATAATGTAACTTATTGGGGAGAAAATGTCTTAGTGAACACCGATGACATTTTACCAATATTCGGTGTAGGTTCTGGTCAAAAAATCATTTTGGAAATATATAAAAATAATAAGCTTGCTTATAAAATTTCAAACATTACAGATAAAAACGGCATTGCCCTATTGAATTACCCTCAATTAGACCCTGGAAATTACACTTATTTGGTTTATCATGAAGACAATTCATATTACGGATATATTGAGCAATCAGGCAATATTTCAATTCCAAAAATTGCAAGCAAAATAATTGCAAAAAACAAGTCTTTTAATCTTCTTTCATCTACTAAAATTTACAGCATTGTCTTGAAAGACAATAATAACAAAGTTTTAAAGAATAAAAAGGTTATCTTGAAGCTTAATGGCAAAACTTATGTTTCCAAAACCAATAGCAAAGGAAAGGCAACTTTCAAGCTTGATGGATTCAAGAAGATGGGCACTTTTACAGCAGTAATTAGTTATGCTGGTGATGATCATTATATTAAAGCCAGCAAAAAAATTAAACTG
>JAGCBE010000540.1 GCA_017652345.1 Methanobrevibacter sp. | reverse complement strand
CCATTTAGCAACAATTAAACCTTTACCTTATAAGAATACTAACTCAATAAAAACATCATCCTACGTGTCTAAAAAGCACCAAAAACAAAAGAGTACGTTTGTTGTACTCTCTTATTGTTCAGTTATAGGAATCGGTTGGTTCTACGTAATAAATCAAGTATAGCATGTTTTATATTTTGGTTTTCAAAAAATAAAGATGCATTCTGGTAATGTTTAACAATATTTTGCATAAATACATTTTTTGATTTTAAAAGTAATGTTTTTTCATTATGACTTTTATAATCAAAAGTTATTGTTACATTATAGTTCTGATTATACTTTTTAGAAATATACATGTCCAAGTGATCCATCCATACTCCATATATAGTATTATTTAAAATTATATTACAAAATAATCTAGCTGTTTTAGTTTTCTTTTTAATAAATGTATTAGTATCATTAATAAACTGTGAATTAATAGCATAATTTTCATATTTAGTTCCTGCAACTAGTTTTCCAAAATCAGTTTGTTTTTTAACTTCACGATATTTTAAGTTTTGAATGTATGCTACTAAAATAGTGTTATTCTTGAAAAGTTGATATTCAGAATCATAAGGTAAATGAACATTGAAAAAATCAAAATAAGGATTAACAATTGATGTTGAGTTACCTAAGAGAATAACACGTACTTTTCTTAAACGTGCAATTGATTCAATGATGGATAATAAATACATCGGTTCATCTTTAATATAACGTGATCCACCATCACCGACTAAGAATTCATCTAATATAATAGTATCAACATCATTGTATTGTGTACCTTTAAGTGATTCAGCAGATTTTAAGCTCATACCATAACCGATAATATGATCATTCATTAGACAATATTTTATTTTGCCACGTTCATCGTTTTCAGTTGAAAAATCGTATTTAGGAAATTCTACAGAAACATCTTTAAAAAATTTATTAGGTTCTTTAGCATCGCCAAAGGTTTCACCTAAATCAGTACCATAACGTCTAATCCACGCAAATTTTTTATGTTTCTTTATATAATGATTAATACAGTATTTTTTTGCACCGTATGTTTTACCAACACCACGATCTGATATTAACATTGTCAAAAAAGCATTATATGATAACACCTTATCAAAGTTAATATAAATAGATTTATCTATTTGCATAAGTTCACATCCTTCATGTTTATTATAACATAAAAAAGGCATGTACGAAACATGCCAATAGGAGTGAACATTTCATGCAAATTAATAACATTTTTATAACGGTCTTATCAGGACATTATGGTTTCAAACAGTTCTTCACTGGGATAACATGAAAACATGCATTATAATTTCAAACATTAATATCTACATATATCTGTTCAACATTATTATATAGCAATTTACACAAAAATGTCAAATTTTAATAAATACAAAAAATTTTTTAAAAAATGTATTGACTTATTATTTTGACTATGATAAGTTTAAAATGTCAGAAGGGTAAAACGAAGGAGTGAACAAGAATGACAAAAAGACATTTAAGGACATGGGTGAAGGTTGTATTTCTAATTATAGTATTATTTGGTTACTTTTATTTTAATTATAAGTTATCAGCTAATGCTGTAAGTGATTGTATTGCAAAAGGTCAAAGTGAAGAAGTATGTGATGAATTATGGAAGTAAAGAAATATAAAAGAAAGGATTTAGAATTATTAGCTGTATCATCTAATATAATAGAACTGGAAGAACTAATCAATGAATTTTTCTTTTCAAAATACTATTATATATCAGATGATTTACTAATTCATAACAGTTATAAATATTATGAATATCTAAATGATCCAGAAAAATATGAAGAGTGGTTTACAAATTTTAATCAGATGTTCAAAGTATTTAAAACTGATAAAAGCTATAAATTTTATAGGTATTATGGATTATGAAAGATTTTTGTAACAATATAATATTTCAGATGTATAAAGATAATGATCTACAATCGTGCAGATTGTTTATACAGAGAATAAAAGAAAAATATGATTTAGATGTAGCCGATATTCGTGAAATCTACAGAACAATAATTAACTATCAGGTTGAACGTTATGGTGAACAATTAAAGAATTCCAAATCAATGCAATATATACCAAAATCAATGAATCGTAATCAAAGACACAGACAAAAAGATTTAATGCATAATAAGGATGATTATGAATTTGAAAAATTTTTAAAAAGGCAGGGTTATTAATGTTAATAGGATTTTTTATAGGTTATTTATTAGGTGGCTTAGTAGGAACATTTATTTATAGTGCTATTGTAATAGCTAGTAGGAGTGATAAAGAATGAGTACTGAAGAAAAAATAGATAAAATATGTGAAATGTTTAAAGAATTAATAAAATTAAATGCAATAGAAGAAAGTGAAATAGATAAAACATATTTTTATTTAAAGGTTGCTTTAGAAGGATATAAAGAACTCAAAGGAGTGGATGAAGAATGAAAAAGATTATAACAATATGTTTGTTAGCTTTTATGTTGACAGGATGTAATAGACAGATATTTGATTTAGAATATACTTATGATAAGGCAGTTTGTAATTATGATGGGAATCAATTTGAGTTAAAAATTGATAAATGGAGTGATTATGAAGGTGAACAATTACAAATAATAAGTAATGGTGATATTTATTTAATAAGTGCTAATAAATGCTATCTAGTAAAGGATAATCAAAATGAAAACAGCTAAAGATTTAGAGTTATCATTATTAATAAAAGAAAATACTATACAAAATTTAAAATTAACAAACATGCATTTACAAATAAAAAATAATCAATTAGAAACAAAAATATTAGAAGCAATTAAAATGCTAGAAGAAGGTCAAAAAGGTTTAGAAGAATGGCATTTTGATGGCTATGATCCTGAATTAAAAGAAGTAATAAAAATATTAAGGAGTGAAGATGATGAAATTTAAATTAAAAAATTTTACAACTGTTATATATGATGAAGAAAAAATACAAGAAGTTGATTATATCTATTCAATATCAGATTCTGTAGGACTACTTAAAATAACATTAACAATTCCAGAAGATGCAGATCCAGTTGAACAATTTATTATTCATTTAAAAGATATATATCGTAATTTAGGAACATATATTGTTTATCATACCAAGTTTAAATATAAACTTGAAACATCAATTGACAATATCTTTAGTGAATACTATTTAACTAAAACTAGAATGTGGTAGAATAAAAACATAAAGAAGGTGAAACCATGGGTTGCCGTAAAGGTGGTAAAAAGAAATAATCTTAAATTAAAAATGCTATCTTTATAGGTAGCATGATGGAATATAATGCTAAAACCGTCCAAGCTTAATCGGGGGCTTGTTTTTCTCAGCGGATACTGTTGTCGGTCATCTGATGGTATCCTATTCCATCATGGTACTTATAAGGTACTAAAACAAACAGAAAGGAGTGAATATATGAATCAGGATGATGTTATACTATTAGGTGAACTTTTGAATGAATTAGGTAAATCATGGGAAGAACATTCTAAATATGGTGAACTAATTAAAAAGTGCAAAATAGTATCACAGCAAGCTAAGGCATCCAAAGAGTATCAGGGGTTAATGGATAAACTTAATACCGAACTATCTGAACTAGGAAAGGATGATGAAAATGCCAAGAACTAAAAAGGCAAAAGATTTATCAGAACTTAAAGACAAAAAAGTTGAACATAAAGATTCTGATATATTAGAGTGTGAATGTCAAAAAGCATTTTTTGATAAATACACAGAAGTATTGTATGAAGTAGGTAAAACTTACAAATTTACATACAAAAGAATAAAAGAGATTAAAGCTAAAAGTGATAAATACTTAAAAGTATTAGATTAAGAATAGGAGTTATTAAAATATGAAAAATGAAGAAAACAATGCTTTAGTTGTAGCAGAAAACAACAATTTAACAGTTAGTGATAGAATTAATGAAACAGTAAAGAGATGTACTCTAAATTTAGATGAAGAAGATAATCAAGTTGCATTATATAATGTTTTAACAGGTGATGCTGATGCCTTATTAAATGATATGGTAGATCAAACAATTATAATGACAGGTGCATTCATGGATAAACATCCAGCACCAGTAGTTGATGAAGGAACTGGTGAAGTTATCGGAACAACATCAAAATATAGAATTATAATTTTTGATGATGAAGGCAAAACTTATGCAACAGGATCATACGGAATTTATAATGCATTACTTATGATTTTTGATATCTTCGGTGAACCATCTGAAGATCATCCAATTAAAGTAAAAGTTTCTAAAAAAGCTACTGCAAACGGTCATTCAACTTTAACATTAGTACGTGTTAAATAATGGCAAACATAGTTTATAATGATTTAAAAAAATCACCGTTTAAAGTAGACTATGAAGGATTTGAACTTTACTTTTCAAGTGCATTTCATAAAAATAAATTTAACAAAAATATAAAAGAATATATAAAAGAAGAAACATTGAAATTTCAGAATAGATATAAAGTAAAAATTGAATTATTAGATATATTTATAATTGCTTATTATAAAAAATGTGAAAATAGGGGATTTAGAGTTTATCGTGATAACTTAGAGTTATCAGCTGATAAAGTATTTAAAAATATAATTTTATAGGTGGTGTTAGTATGGCTATTAGATATGATACTAAATTTAATAATAAAATAAATAGAATAGTTAAAAATTACAATGCTAAGATAAAACGTTTATCTGGTAAAGGTTATGATCTTCCTTCAAAAATAGCTGTAAGAACACTAAAACAAACAACTCGTAATCGTGCTGATTTAAACAGAAAACTAAAGAACTTGATGGAGTTTACTAAACGTGGTGGTGAAAAGAATATCATGGTAAAAGGTAGAGAGATACCACAATATAGATATAAACAAATACAACGTTATCGTGGGCTTATTAGTAGGCGTTTAACAGCACGTGAAGAGTTTAACAAAACAACAAAACCAACGTATGAAGGTAAAGAAGAACGTTATACTTTATACGAACAATTTAATGAAGAATCAAGAAACATTGAAGCTCAAAGAAAAATGTTATTAGATGTCAATTATTTAGATTATACTGGTACTGAATTAACAGATTATTTAGAAAAACTTGAATCTAATGCCAGAACTGTAAATTTATCAGAATGGCAAAAGAATTATGCTGATATGTTACTTGAAAGTGGTTATGTTTATAATATACCACATGCTAAACTTCATGATCTTCGTGAGAAGGTGCTGGACTTATCACCAGCTCAATTTGATAAATTATTTAAAACAGAATCAACTATTAAACAAATATTATATTATTATAATCAGATCAATGAATTAGGAGTGGATGTTGCATTTGAGAATATGGAATCAGATGTTGTCAGTATTTATGAATCTTTATTTGAGAATATCGATGATATTTTGAAAGATTATAAATAATGAAAAAGAAAAATCGTTATTGTTGCGATTTTGAAACATCAACTCTGGAATGGTTTAAAAGAGATGGTTATGCACGTGTTTGGGCATTTTCTATATCTGAAATAGGAAATCCAGATAATTTTAAATTTGGAACTAATATTGATGACTTTATGTCATGGTGCATGAATACTAAAGCTAATTATACATGCTATTTTCATAATTTAAAATTTGATGGTGAATATATCTTTTATTGGTTACTAAAAAACGGATATGAGTGTATTGAAGATAAAAAGGCACGTAAAGATAAAACATTTACGTGTCTTTTATCTGATACAGGTCTATTTTATTCTGTAGAAGTATATTTTACTGTACGTGGTAAAAAGATTAATAAAGTTACATTTATTGATTCACTTAAAATATTAAATTTTTCAGTTGAAAAGATTGCTAAAGATTTTAAGTTACCGATTAATAAGTTAGAATTAGACTATGATAGATATCGTCCAGTAGGATATAAACTACAGCAATATGAAATAGATTATATTCGTAATGATGTTGAAATAATGGCTCGTGCATTAGATATTATGTTTAATGAACATTTAGATAAAATGACAATTGGTTCTGATGCTTTATCTTATTATAAAAAGACTTTAATGTCTTTTGATAATTACTATCCGAACATTGGATTAAAGGATGAATTAATAAGAAAAAGTTATCGTGGTGGATGGACTTATTTGAATCCACTATATAAAGATACTACTGTTGGTGAAGGACTTGTTATTGATAAGAATAGCATGTATCCTTCCATGATGTATGAATGTTACATGCCATTTGGTGATCCTGTTTATTTTGAAGGTAAATATGAAGATGATAAAACACATCCTTTATATATTCAGATGTTTAGTTGTTCTTTTAAAGTAAAGGATGGAAAGTTACCTACAGTACAATTAAAACATACATTAGGATATATGGATAATGAATATATTGAAACTACTAATGGTAGAATTGAAACATTAGTATTAACTAATGTTGATCTGGAATTATTTTTTGAACATTATGATGTTGAATATTTAGAATATCATGATGGTTTTAAATTCAAAAGAATAAAAGGTCTTTTCAAAAATTATATAGATCATTGGATGGGTGAAAAGATTAAAGCAGGTAAAGAAGGTAATGGTGCTAAAAGACAAATTGCTAAACTTATGCTTAACTCTTTATATGGTAAATTTGGGTTAGGTTCTTCTGTACGTGGTAAATATCCATTACTAGAAGATGATATTATACGTTATAAATGCTATGACAGAAGAGATAGAGATACAATATATTGTCCAGTTGCATCATTTATAACAAGTTATGCACGTGCAGATATAATTAGGAATAGTCAAGCTATACGTGATTATACATTAAAAAAGTATGGAATAGATTATTATATTTATTCAGATACTGATTCAATACATTGCTTAAAATTATCAGAAGATGAATTGAAACAATTTATGAGGATAGATGATTATGAATTAGGTGCTTATAAAGTTGAATCAAGTTTTATACGTGCTAAATTCATAAGACAAAAATGCTATATAGAAATAGATAAAGATAATAAAATTAATTCAACTATTGCTGGAATGCCAAAACGTTTAGGTAAATATGTTAATTTAAATAATTTTGTATCAGGATTTTCAATTAAAGCTGATGATCCTAACTTTACAGAAAAGAAATTAACATATAAACACGTTAAAGGTGGTGTTATTCTAGTTCCTACAGACTTTACAATAAAATCGTAAAATGATATAAATAAAGTAGGAAGGAAGGATGACAATGCAAGATATTATTAAATTAGTTGTAGATAATGGAATTGCAGTTGCATGTTTCATAGCATTTATATATTTTATATTTGTAGACAAAAAAGAAAGCAATGATTTATTTCATTCTACAAATGAAGTATTGAAATCAATCAATGAAACATTAATTAAAATGCAAGTAAATTTACAACAATTGAATGATCGTGTTGAAAAATTAGAAAAAGGAAAGGAATGATTAAATGCAATGTCCAGTTAATTACATTTCAATTAATCAAGAATTCGGTAAACACAAAGGGGTAGATTTTGGCTGGTATAGTGATAATCATCATAATCAATGGATTTATGCTGTTGATGATGGTATTGTAATTTATAATAGACACCAAGTTAGTGGTGGCTATGTAATTCATATTAAACATGATTCAGGATTTGTTTCTGAATATGGTCATTTATTAAAGAATAGTCAGCAAATACATGAAGGTGATCATGTTAAAAAAGGACAAAAAATTGCTAAGATGGGTAAATCTGGAATCGTTACAGGTGAACATCTACATTTTGGACTTTATAAAGGTGAATATATAAACTATTCACATAAAGAATATTTTGTTGATCCTTTAAAATATTTAAATTGTTATAATAAACAACATGAAAATGAAAAATCAAAAGGTAAAATGAAACATACAAAAACAGCTTATAATATACCTAGTGAACCATTAAACATCAGAAAAGGTTCAAAACATGGTAAAGTAGTTGGATATATTTATAATGGTAATGAAGTTGAAAACCATGGTTGCAACTTAGAAGGATGGAACATAGTTGATAATACACGTGATTATATATGTTCTAACAAATACCTAAAATGATAAAACCTAAAAAAGTTTCTAGAGGTCAATTATCAAAAAATAAATTAATACATATTATTTTTGGTAAATCTGGAACTGGTAAAAATTATTTTAAGAAAAGGAAAACAAAATAATGCTAGCTGGTCAAAAAGGTTATGGATTAAACGGTTTACAAAACTTTTTATTTCCTATGGAAAATATGTATATAACACAGGGTTCATATACAGCAACCTATTCACATAATGGTTGTTATGCTATGGACTTTGATGGATATTTAAATGGTTCTTTTGTAAATCTATGTCCATATTATGCACCGTTTGATTGTCATGTAGTTGCAAAATGGGGTTCAACATCAATTGCTGTTGTATGGCAAAGTGATAATCGTGTCAATTTTATTGATGGTACATCTGATTATGCATGTATTCAAATTAACCATGATAATGCTAATCCATCACATCAAATAGGTGATCATGTTTATCAGGGTGATTTAATGGGACATACAGGTACACAGGGTACTGATGCAGACCACTTACATATTGAAGCTAAAAAAGGTACTTATGAAGGATATCATCAAAATAGCTATGGTGTATGGATGCTTACAAATTCAACATGGTTATATGATTTAATGGGTGTTAATGATACAAATTTAATTAAAACATATTATGTTGATCATAATAATGTAAGACATGATTATCCATGGGAAACATTCTTTATTAATATACCAATACCTACACCAACACCGACAGGTACTAAGAAAAATAAATATCCATGGTTTATTCAATATAATCGTAATTTACATAAAAGAACTCGTAATATGTAAATTGTCAGTATATTGACATTTATTTAAATTTATGATATATGAAAGGAGAAATGATTATGGATAGCAAAATACTTGATGAAATCACTAATTCCATAAAAACAAAATTAGGTGATGATAATGTTGCTTTAATAGGTGATGATTTAGGAATGCTTATTACTGAAAACAATAAATCAGTTAATTTGATTAATGATCTGAATAAAGAAGTTGGAAACCTAAAAGACAAAAATGCCATGTTAACTTCTGCTAATTCCAGATTATTAACTCAAATACCTATGGAAAAAGATGAACCAAGAGAACAAGAACAAAAAGAAGAATCAAAACCTAAAGAATTTACTCTAAAGGATCTATTTGATTCAAAAGGTCATTTCAAAAAATAAAATAATGAAAGAAGGAAAAAATAAATGAACGAAAGTTTAGTTACAAGTTTAAACAGAATTCGTGAAGTATCTAGTACAATTTATCATCAATATATTCCTGAATTGACTAGTGATTCAGATATCGGTAAACTAGCTCAACCAGTATTGAGTGTACCAGAAGTATACAATGAATTCTGTGGTGCTTTAATCAATAGAATAGTTTATACTCAATTCTTAGCTAAAGCATTCAGAAATCCATTTGTAGTATTAGAAGGTGATGCTCTTCCTTTAGGTTATGCTGGTCAAGAAGTATATGTTAATCCTGCTAAAGGTCGTGTATACAATCCTGAAGATTTTGCTGGTTTACTAATTAAATATGAAGCTGATGTTAAAGTTCAATATACTACTATTAACATGGATGTTCAATATCCTGTTACATTTAGTAGACAACAACTTAAAAAAGCATTTACTTCATGGGGTGATTTAGAAACATTTATTGAAAATCTATCTAATTCACTATACAATGGTGCATATATTGATGAATATAATGCAACAAAACAATTAATAGCTGGTGCTTATAAAGATAACTTAGCTGTTATTGATACAGTTAGTGCTATATCAAGTGAAGCTACTGCTAAAGCATTTGTTACAAAAGCAAGAGAATTATTCTTACAATTCCAAACACCATCAAGCGGTTACAATGCATGGTCTAAAGTTGGCGGAGAAGGACGTCCAGTTGTAACATGGACTAATCCAGAAGATGTTGTTTTCATTTTAAGAAACGATATCCGTGCTTATATGGATGTTAATGTACTAGCTAGTGCATTCAACATGGATAAAGCTGAACTATTAGGTAATATCTTAACAATCAATGATTTTGATATTTACGATGATGAAGGAACTAAGATTTTTGATGGTTCTGCAATCGTTGGTATGATTGCTGATAAATCATGGTTCAGAATTAGACGTCAAGATATGTTCATGGATTCATTCTACAATCCAAACAACAGATCTATTCAATACTACTTAAATAACATTAAGATGTATAATATGAGTTTATTCGCAAATGGTGTTATCCTAGCTACATCTGCACCTAGTGTAGAATCTACAGCTCTAGCATTCAATGAAACTTCACCATCTGTTGAAGAAGGTAAGAAAATTAGATTACACATAACAGCTACTCCATTCCAAGCAAATGATACTATAACATTTACTTCTGGAACTGAAGCTAAAGCAACAGTTGAAAAAGTTGACAACAGAACTGTTGAAGTTACTGGTGTTGATGATGGAACATCTGTTATCACAGCAACTAACGGAACTGTTAGTGCTACAGTTACAGTAACTGTTACAGCAGCTGCTTAATTTAATCCTTAATTAAAAGGGATAAGGGATATTCCCTTATCTCTTTTATTAAGTTAGAAAGGATGATAAAATGAATAATTATGTAATAGCACCATCAAGTGATATATTCTTAATTAAATGCCCGCTTGAAATGGATTCACGTCATCAAATTAATTTTGCAAATGCAACTAATCAACATAATTATTTTGCATCTTTACCAAAATTAGAAATGGATAATGCAACCTATATGAGAAAAGATGAAAGATTGTATTTTGAAGGATCATTTGATACATGCTTAACATATAATTATTGTATGTATAAAAATGAAGGATATTCAAATAAATGGTTTTATGCATTTGTTACAGACATGAGATTTGAATCAAATAATTCATGTTCATGTAGACTTGTAACAGATGTATTTCAAACATGGATGTTTGATTATACATTAAAACCATCATTTATAGAACGTTCACATGTACCAAAATTATCTGATACTATTGGTGCTTATACTTATCCAGAAGGTTTAGAAACTGGTGAATATAAAGTATATACACATAATGCTTATGCTGATACTTATGCTGATTGCATTGTATTAGGTTCAACAGTTGCATTTGATGATCCAAACTGTGTAGTTGGTAATCTTATCTATATATCTGGAACATATAATGGAATGCCATCAGGATGTGGATATTATCGTTATAGTATTGCTAGTAATCAAGTTTATCAAGCTGTACAAAGATTAAATCAATTAGGTGCAACAGATGCAATTGTTGCAATGTTTATGTTTCCAAGTGCATGGGCTCCACTTCAAACACCTGCTGGTGAAATAATAAATCGTGTTGAACAAAGTGATACACCAGCTGGTTCAACATATAAAATTGATAGAATAACATCACTAGATGGTTATACACCACTAAATAAAAAATTATTAACCAGTCCATTTTGTTATATTTTAATGTCTAATGGTGTTGGTACAGCTAATACATATAGACAAGAAGTATGGGAAATAGATGAAAATAATAAAATGACAGCGTATTTAGATGCTGTTTTATGTCCAGGTGGTTCTGTAAAAGTTTATCCATTTAAATACAATGGTTCAAATAATAATTATGATGAAGGTTTTACTTTAGGTAAATATCCTGAAGTTAGTTATCCTATAGATGTTTATACAAATTGGCAAGTACAAAACGGTTCTAATGTTTTTGGTACTCCTATGACAGCAACTGAAACAGGTTTAATAGGTAATGTTATTAATGCAGGACAAAATTTAATACATGGAAATGTATCTGAATTAGGTGGTTCTTTACGTGGCATTTGGAATACAATGCAAGAGCAATATAGACATTCACTTATACCGCCATCAGTAGGTGGAAATATCAACTCTGGTGATGTTAGTACTATTACAGGTGCAATGGGATTACATATTCAAAGATGTGGAATAAAAGAAGAATATGCACGTAAAATTGATGCTTATTTTGAAATGTTTGGTTATAAATTATGTACCGTTGCAACTCCAAACATTACATCAAGATCTAACTGGAATTTTATAAAAACAATTGAAGTTAATATATTAGGTGATATTCCAGAAGATGACATGCAACGATTAAAAGATTTATTTAATGGTGGATTTACTGTATGGCATAATCCATCAACATATTTAGACTATTCACAAACAAATAATTAGAAAGGAAGGAATAAAATGAGAAGAAAAAACGTTCGACCAGATAATTTAAAATTTATCGATTCTGCTTTATCTAATGATGATACATATTTTGACTATCTAAGACGTATGAAAATGGTAGCTTTATCAATGTTTGAATGGAAGTTACCAAAAGGAATGGATTCAAGATATTTAGAAAGATCATTATATTATAAAGGTATGGCTACAATGTTTGAAACTCCTGAATTCGGATTCATTAATACACAATGTTCAACTAATGGATATTTAAATATTTATGGACTACCTAGTGCTCTAATGTGTAATACTTTTAATGGCTTACATTGGTATAAAAAATTATTTACACAATTAGGTGAAGATGAAGAAACTATTAAAAAACAACGTGAAGAAGAATGTATATTTGTAATGAACGATTGGGAAGGAATGCCTACAGCATTTACAATTGAACAATTTGCTTATAGAATGTATCTAGCTCAAAGAACAGCAGATGTTAATATGTCTGCACAACGTACTCCAGTTATGGTTGTATGTTCTGATAAACAACGCTTGACTATGGAAAACTTATATTCTCAATATGATGGCAATCAACCTTTTATATTTGGTGATAAAGATTCAAATATAAATGAAAATAGTTTAAAATCATTAAAAACTGATGCACCTTTTATTTGTGATAAAGTTATTGATTATAAAAAAGAAATCTGGAACGAATTCCTTCAATTTTTAGGAGTTAACTCAATATCAATTGAGAAAAAAGAAAGACTAATTACTGATGAAGCTAATCAAAATAATGAAGTAATAAACCTTTACCTACAAAGTAGACTAGCACCAAGACAAAAAGCATGTGATCAATTCAATGAATTATATGGTTTAACTGGTGATGATAAAATTGAAGTAAGAGTTAGATCAGACTTACATAACATTATTAAAAATGCTGAATCAGTTATATTAGATGAAAAAGAAAAATTACTTGAAAATGAAATCACAGAAAGTGGTGATTTAGATGAGTAAATATACATTTGAACTTAGACGTGTTATTGACTTTTTTGATAGAGAAACAGTTGAAGGATGGTTTAAAGATTATGAACTATCTGATTATTTAACACAAGATGAAATTGATGTTATTAATGATCGTGGTACATGGAGTAAAGATAAACTAGCTAAAAAGATTGTAGATCATTACTTCATGCGTGAAATAGGATTTGAAACACCTGCATTATTTAGACATTATGTTAAAGTTACTATGAATGAAATCATGGAACAAAAGTTACCACTTATTTATTCAGCTAGTATTAATTATGATCCTTTAGTTAATGTTGATTATACAGAAACATTTGAACGTACAATTGATAATAGTACTTCAGGAAGTGATTCACAAACTGCTAATTCTAATGGTTTAACAATTAACTCAAATACACCACAAGGACAAGTTAACAAAAGTGCTATATTAGAGGGCAAATATGCATCTGATACACAAGCAGGTGAATCTACATCAACAACTAATAACACTAATTCACAAACTGGTAATACAGAAGAAGGTTCAACAAAAAGAATTAAAGGTAATAGTGGTGTATCAGCTACAGCTCAAAAAATGATACAACAATATCGTGATAATATTATTGCTATAGATAAAGACATCATAAATGATCTAAATGAATTGTTTATGGGGTTATATTAGAAAGGGTGATATAAATGGCAATAAATGAAGTAACAAGTATTGACGTTAAAACTTTACCACCATTCAAAAGATTAATTATGACATTAGGCGAACTACCTACATCATATTTAGAATCAATGACTTATGCAGAACTTTTGATGTGGTTTTGTAATTTCTTACAAGAAAAAGTTTTACCAACAATTAATAACAATGCAGATGCATTACAAGATGTTATTACATACTTAGAAAACATAGATCTTCAAGATGAAGTTAATAATAAATTAGATGAAATGGCTGAATCTGGACAATTACAAGAAATAATTGCTGATTATTTAAACAGTAAAGCAGTATTTGGTTTTGATACAGTTGCAGACATGAAATTAGCTACTAATTTTGTAAATGGCTCTTATGCTGAAACTTTAGGATATCATGCTAAAAATGACGGTGGTTCAGCTTTATATAAAATAAGAAATATCACAAACAATGATGTAGTTGATGAAATGTTCATTGTTGAACTTGCTAATGATGAATTAATTGCTGAACTAGTTATTAAAAACAATGTAATAAATGCTAAACAATTGGGTGCTTATGGCGATAATACTCATGACGATTCGTTAGTATTTAAAAGAATATTTGAATATGTTTCATATAATTATTTTTATGATTCAGATATAACAACTAATTATACTTTTAAAAATACAATTGAAATACCTAATGGTAATTATTTAATACAAAATAATAATCTTCTTGCTAATATTCAAAATCATTCAATATTTAATTTAATAATTAACGGTAATTATTCAAAATTAATATTTGATGGTTTTACAGGTTCAGCATTTGTAAATGATGATAAATTTGCTGGAATAGAATTTAATGACTTGATATTCGTATCAACAAATGATTCTAAAGAAAGAATTTTATTTGATAATTATTCAACAGGTCAAACTCAAAACTTAAAATATAATAATTGTTCATTTAGTGGTACATGGAAATATGTTAACAAATTAACTGGAACAAATAACAATAGTGAATATTTATTTAATGAATGTACAATGAATGGTAGTTGGACTTCATTCTTATATGATGAACAAGCAACATCAAGCGATCAATTCCTAAATTATTGGTTTAATAATTGTAGATATTGGTGTTCTTCTAATTGGATTAATATTAAAAAAGGTGGCCACATAGTATTAAATCATTGTGATATTAGTGGTTATCAACCTTCTGTAGATACTTATCTTTATGAATTCGGTGCTGGTTCTGTATCTGATGGAGTTTCAGTATTTATTGATGATGGATCACGTTATGAACTTAAAACATCACATGCTAAAGTATTATATTCATTTTGGGATAATGGTTTAATACATTTTGATAATTGTGATTTCTCAAGTCAACAAGGAAACGCACAAATTGATAAATGCTTTAGAATTAAATCAAATACAGATCGTGATACAATAAGATTTACAAATTGTAAGATGTACGGTAAATTTTATATTGAAACTGCTGCAAATAAAACATTTACATCAGAAGTTGTTTTGGAAAACTGTGATATTTCAAAAACAATATCAGATTTAGTTGAATTCTATACTGATTATACTAATACACCTGCTTTAAGATTAATAAATTGCATGTTTAGAGGTGATGCAACTAATGTTAAATACAATATGTTATTGAAAAGAAACAATGCAAACTTTAATAAAAATGTACTACATAGAAATGTTTATACATTTGATCCAGGTGGATTAACAAGTTCTACATTAAAAACTTATTATAAACCTTATTATTTAGAAAGTGTTGCATTTGGTAAAGATCATAGAACTTATGATAATAATACAACTATTAAAGTAAAATGCTTATTAGGTACAATAACAGCTAGTTCTGATACTACTCACATTACTGTTAGTGAAAATGATTTTATACATTTTAGAAAAGACATGAATATTGAAATAAATGGCCGTGCTAATAAAGTATCAAATACAAATATGAATACTAAAGTAATCACTTTAACAACTGCTGATTCAAGTATTACATTAGGTGAAACTGTTTACTTAATAGCTTATACTATTCAATCAAATGCATATTTTGGTCAAGCAACATCAGAAGAACACATGCATTGGAAATTATACAATGACTTACTTTATGAAGCTTCAGCATCTACTGTTGGTGAATTAATGTATGAAATATTAGAATAACCAACCGATTCCTATAACTGAACAATAAGAGAGTACAACAAACGTACTCTTTTGTTTTTGGTGCTTTTTAGACACGTAGGATGATGTTTTTATTGAGTTAGTATTCTTATAAGGTAAAGGTTTAATTGTTGCTAAATGG
>JAGCBE010000539.1 GCA_017652345.1 Methanobrevibacter sp. | reverse complement strand
CAATCCTGCACCATTTCCGATAACAGCAATGTCACCATCAAGATTTACAAATGCAAAGTCCTTTTTCTTGAATCTGTTTTGCCTTACTTGATCTTGATGACGGAACAAAGCATCATTTTCAATTTCCAATTTTGCATCAGCAGCAATCAAACCGTCATCAGTTAAGATAAGAGGGTTGATTTCAGCAACTTCTGCATCATATTTATCATAAACATTATAGAGTTTCCAGATGATGTCTCCGATTTTAGACACTAAATCAGAACCTACACCCATTTTACGAGCTATTTCACGAGCTTCATAAGGCAAGAACTCTTTTAATGGATTTACATTGTATCTAATGATCTTTTCAGGTGAGGTCTTAGCCAATTCCTCGATTTCCACTCCACCTTCAGCACTTGCCATGATAATTGGAGTTCTGTTAGCTCTGTCATTTGAAACACTTAAGAAGAATTCTCTTTGAATATTTGCTTTTTCTTCAATGAGCAAGTGTTTTACTTTTTCACCTTTAATCTCTAACTTCAATAACTCATTTGCTATTTGAAATGCTTCACCAGGGTTGTCTGCAAACTTAATACCTCCTGCTTTACCTCTTCCACCAACTAAAACTTGAGATTTGAGTACAATAGGTCTGCCACGTTCAGTAGCGACTTCCATTGCCTCTTCAGGAGAGTATACAACATGCCCTTCTAAGATTTTAATTCCTTCACTTTCAAAAACTTTTTTTGCACTATGTTCAAAAAACTTCATTTTTCTCACTCGTATTTAATAAGCATGAAAATTAGTATGAATTTTAAAAATACTTATGAATATTAAAAATAATTATAAAGATTAAGTCCTATCTAATTAATCCCATCTAATTAATCAAGTTAATAGAACTATTTATTTTTTAATCACAATATAATATGTTATTTCTTATTATTAAAATTAATTATTAAAAAAATTATAAAAATTCAGTAAAATCTTGGAAAATGTCCATTTTTTTACTGAATTATATTTCCACAATTCTTAAATAATTGGTTCTTCTTGCCTTACCTAATGGGAATCCTCCAGTAACCACTATCAAGTCCCCATCATCCAAGTTAAATTCACTTTTGGCTATTTCCCTTGCACTTTCAATCATTTCATCAGTATCTTCATAGATATCTGTTATTATAGGTTTGACTCCGAAGTTCAAAACAACTTTCTCTGCAATGTGGCTAGATGGACAGCAAGCTAATATTATGGCATTTGGTCTCAAATTACTGATCTTTCTCGCTGTAAAGCCTGTCATGGTTGTTGTGACTATCAATTTAATGTCACTGTATTCAACAGCATCAACAACCAATTTGGCAATAGTATCGCTAACCCCAATTATCCCCTTGTAGGAGACATGCTTTGTATAATCAATAGTTGATTCCACATATTTGCATACCTTGCTCATGATTTCAACTGACTGTACTGGGTACTTTCCAATAGTTGTTTCTCCAGACAACATCACGCAATCAGTTCCATCCAATACAGCATTAGCCACATCTGAAACCTCTGCCCTTGAAGGTCTAGGATTCTCATACATGGAAGCAAGCATTTCAGTAGCAACAATCGCAAACTTGCCCTTTTCACGGCATTTTCTGATAATGCTCTTTTGGAGCATCGGCAGCTTTTCCATTGGGACTTCCACGCCCAAATCTCCTCGAGCCACCATAATTCCATCAGATGCCTTAATTATTTCATCTATATTCTCTATTCCCATACGGCTTTCAATTTTTGAAATGATACGTGCATCTCCACCCGCTTCCTTAATTATTTTACGGGCAGCAATTACATCAAATCTATTGTTTACAAAAGATAAGGCCAAATAATCACAGGCATTTCTTGCTGCAAAAGCAATGTCATTCTTATCTGCTTCACTGATGAAATCCAATTTCAAATCGACACCAGGGACATTGATTGTCTTGTTGTTTTGTATTTTACCATCACCTAATGCCTTCAATACAACAAAATCATCTTCCTTGTCTATGACTTCCAATTCAAGCAAAGCATTGTCTATAAGGACCTTGTCACCCACTTCTATAAAGTCAATAGCTTCGCTATGATTAACT
>JAGCBE010000538.1 GCA_017652345.1 Methanobrevibacter sp. | reverse complement strand
TAAACAATGAAATTTCTAATGCTACAGGATGGTGTATAGAAACCTACTGTGCAGAAAAACTTGTTGATGTTATTACATCCAAATTAAATAATTTCATGAAACAAGACCATGAATTCTGGGAAGCAGAATTTGGTTGTAATTCTGATGAAATTGTTGATCAATATTATGGCTTTGGTTGGTTTATTCAAAATGGTGAAGAAAAGTTTTATTATCTTTCTTCTGGATGTAATGTTACAGAAGTTAAAATACCATTAGAAGATATTATTAATAAAATAGTTGAAGCTGGTAGAGATATAGATGGCTTAAGAAAACTTATTTTCTGGATTTATGAATATAACGATTAAGGAGGTGTAATTATGTTCACAAAAGTAGACGTAGCAAAAGCTGTAAAAAATTATTTTGAAGAAAGAGCCATTCAAGATTTGATGTGCTATGGAGCTTCTAGAGACGAAGGTTTAAATGATATTTCTGAGCCTTATGCAGAAATATTAGAAAATTTAGGTTTTGAAGTGCAAGGCCATTTTGCTGAAGATGGCTTTGGAGATGGAAAATATGTTGTATATTTAGACGTTCCTGCTATTACAAAAGATAGGATTGAAATCCCTGTTAAAGCATGGGATGGTATAGAAGAAGTTACAGATGATATTTTTGAAATATTGAAAGATTATAATACTTCAATAGAAGATGAAAAACTTCATTATAGTTTAGAAATGAGTTTCATTTTGAATGACGAATATTATCCAGACAGTGATATCCAACTTGGAACTTTTAATAATTTTAATGATGCTTATAAAGTAGCATGTAATATTGCCGTTCAAGATGCAAGCTTATATGAATGTTATATTTATGCTTTAAATGAACAATCAGAAATTGTTAATACATATAGAGTCTTTTAAAAGGAATGGTCTTATGTCAGAATTAATAACTAGAGCAAAATTTAGACAAAATTTAGAAGAAGCTATTTGTGATAAAGATACTTATGTAGAATTTGATCAAATGGATATTTTTTTAGATGAAAATTTTGAGAATTCAAAAGAATTACTTAATGAATGGACTTATGCTGATTATTCAAATTTTGCAGTAGATATAGCTGCACTTGGTTTCTGGAAAGCTGTTGATGATAATGACTTTAAATTACCAGGAGAAGAAATTACAATTTTTGATGAACTAGGTTCACGAACAATATCTGCAAAAGACGCCAAACCAGAAATTTTAGAAAAATATCAAAAATATATCAAACAAGGAGATAAATATGTTCAAAGATTATATTAAATTTTATATTGCTAATATGGAAGACAGAACTGAAGACGAAAGAATCGTTAACGGTTCTGTTGATAAATTAGAAGATTTAGTAATTCGTCTTAATGATAAACTTCTTGATGATCCAGAAATTCGTAAAGTTGTTGACGCTCGTTTAGAGTATCATTTATATCAAGATGAGTTCATGAAAGATGTTAAAATTAAAAATGATACTAATGAATCTTTTAAGAGACTTCTTCCATCTGAATGCAACCATATTGACGAAATTTGGGATTATTTAGATCAATTTAAAACAAAAGAAGAATTAGAAGAAGCTTTTGGAGATATTCCAAGCAAATTCGGTAGTTTTGAAATTGTTAATTGGAAAACTTATAAAGAGGAAGGTTATTTTGAATTGTGTAATTCATACTGGGACAAGAATACAAATGACTTTGATTATGATTATCATTGTATTTATTTTAAAAATGAGGAGGACGAAAAATAATGAAAAATTTTATTGTATCTTTAGTAGCCAGAGGTATTAGTACTGAAAATGATACAACTGTAACTGTGTTCGACACAGAACAAAAAGCAAGAGATTATTACAATCAACAATTACAAGATTTAATTAATCAAGAAATTGCTGATAATAACGGCTCTTTTGCTGCAAAAAAATTATTAAGAAAAGAAATTGAAGAAGATTCAAATTTTGCTAATGATTGTATCTTATCTGCAAAAGACCCTTATGACAATTGGTGGTTATATCTTCAAGAAGTCAATTTTCAAGACAAAACAGAAGAAAAACTT
>JAGCBE010000537.1 GCA_017652345.1 Methanobrevibacter sp. | reverse complement strand
ATTTCAATTACATCATTGTCATAGAAATAAAGTCCTGGAACTACATAATTGGATTTAGGATGATCCGGCTTCTCTTCAATAGACAAGACATTCCAATCCTTATCAAATTCCACAACACCGAATTCTTCAGGCTTGTTTGTATAATAACCAAAGATTACAGCACCATCTTCAAGAGCGCAAGCCCTTTCCAATATTTCTGTAAACCTGTGTCCATGGAATACATTGTCACCTAAGATAAGGGCAACATTGTCATCACCGATGAAATCCTCACCAATGATGAAAGCTTCAGCCAAACCATTAGGATTTTCCTGCTCTGCATAAGAGAAAGACATTCCCAAATCAGACCCGTCACCTAATAACTCCTTATACATTGGCAAGTCTCTTGGAGTTGAAATGATGAGGATGTCCTTAATGTTAGCTAACATCAACACGGATATTGGATAATAGATCATTGGTTTATCATATAAAGGCAATAGCTGTTTTGAAACAGCCTTTGTAATTGGGTACAATCTTGTTCCAGCACCACCAGCCAATACGATTCCTTTCATATAATCACTCACTTCATAAGAATTAATTTAACTAAATTTTTTATAGCTTTTAGAATTTAAATAAATTTTTTAATTTAATAATCATATCTTTCTAAGTCTCTTGAAGAAATTATACAATGATAAGTATGCGCCTAAAGCCTCTTTATAATCTCTCATTGGAACAAAACCTGATGCATTCCACTTTTTATTGTCCAAAACTGAATAATGAGGTCTTGGAGCAGGCCTTGGGAATTCCTCAGTGCTTACTGGAATGACATTTACATCAACATTGGATAATTCAAATATCAGTTTTGCAAAATCATACCAGGAGCATTCACCCTCATTTGTTACATGATAAATGCCATACTTCTCACTATGCAATAGATTGGTGATTGCTACAGCCAAATCCAAGGAATATGTTGGAGATCCCACTTGATCATTTACTACAGTTATCTCATCATGAGTCTCTGCCAAGTCAAGCATTGTCTTTACAAAATTGTTTCCATGAAGGCCATATAGCCATGCAGTACGAAGAATGAAATACTTATCAGTATTCTCCTGAATGAATTTCTCTCCTTCCAATTTTGTTTTTCCATAAGCGCTTTGAGGACCTAACTTATCGGTTTCAATAAGAGGAGTTCTCTTGCTTCCATCAAAGACATAATCTGTACTGATATGGACTAAAGGAATATCAATGCTTTTGCAAGCGATGGCTAAATTCTTAGGGCCTAATGCATTTACTGCATATGCCTCATCAAAGTGGGTTTCACAATCATCGACAGCAGTATATGCCGCAGCATTAATTACCAAATCAGGTGATTTTTCAGTGATGAACTCCATCACTTTCTCTTCATCGGTAATGTCCAAGTCTTTAGAACCGGTACAGATCAATTCAAAGTTTTTAAGAACTTCCCTTAAATCAGAACCTAACATTCCATAGGCACCAGTTATCATTATTTTCATAAAATTCCTCAAATTAATTAAAATTCAATAAATTACTGTTATATTTAAAACATTATAATATAATTTTTAGTTTTATAAAATATAAATATATTCTATAAAATAAAATAGCGTTTATATAAAATATTTATATTAAATAAAAATCATAAATTAAAATCGTATAAACTGTTAATAATTTAAAGAATAATGACTTGAAAAAATAAGTTAAAAATTTTCGAAATAGATAATTTAAAAAAATAATATTTTAAAAAATTAGAATAATCAAAATGATTTTAATCAATTACAAGAAATAATCTGGGCGATATTTATGAAGATTTGTATTGTAGGACAAGGTTACATTGGATTGCCAACAGCCGCATTGTTTGCAAAGAATGGCTGTGAAGTCCTTGGAGTAGATGTGAATGAGGAAATTGTCGATAAGTTAAACCAAGGAATTGCTCATATTGAAGAGCCGGGAATTACAGAAGCCATCAGGAATGCTGTTGAAAAAGGACACTACCACGCTTCATTGAAGCCGGAAGAGGCAGACACATTCATCATCACAGTTCCTACACCTTATGTGAAAGAGGACTTAAGCTGTGATTTAAGCTATGTAATATCAGCATGCCAATCCATATTGCCTGTTT
>JAGCBE010000536.1 GCA_017652345.1 Methanobrevibacter sp. | reverse complement strand
TGCTACTATTTGAATGAAAGGAGCATCGACATGAGTATTAATGAGTTTATCGAATTATATGTCAATTCATCTTCGGAGATTCAGGAGACTGTTGCGCAGATTTTAGAAGAAGCTCAACAGCAGATTGAATTTCAGGAGTAGCTTTCGCATACATTTCGTACAATTCTTTTGCTTTTTCATTTCCGCCCTTATATGGCAAAATAATGACATTGTCATCATGAATTATTTGCACATCTTGCCAACCCATTAAAAAATCTGGTGTAGTATCTAGTGCAGCAGCTATCTCTTCTAATCTGTTTGATGGAATATTACTGACAATATCGTTTTCATATTTATATAATGTCTGTTTTGAAATATGAACTTTTTGAGCTAATTCTGTTTGTCCAATATTTAATTCTTCTCGTCTTTGTTTAATTCTTTGTCCTTTCGTCATATTCATCACCTCGCCTTAATTATAATCCCTAAAAAGTTACAAAACAAGTAATAAATGTCTTGACAAGTTACTCAAGCGTGATAAAATGAAAGTATCTTGTGAGGTTACTCGCAAGACACAATATATAGAAAGGAGACAACAACATATGGTAGACACAAACAGATTAAAGGGTTTGATCGTGGAGAACGAGAAGACACAGGAAGAAGTGGCTAGATACATCGGAATCACACCAAAAACCTTTTATTCTAAAATGAAAAGAAAGGTGTTTGGTTCTGATGAAATTGAGAAAATGATTGAGTTTCTCAACATAGAAGATCCAACTCCTATTTTTTTTGCAAAGTGAGTAACGTATCAAGTTACTAGAAAGGACGTGAAAGAGCAGAAATGGCAAAACATACAAGAGAAGAGCTGACATTATATCAATCTCTTCCGCTAGATGTAAAAGTTCGCATGACGCAGCAGAGAATCCGAGGATGGATAAATGCTTTCGGAACAGATGGAGTCTATGTTTCTTTTTCGGGTGGTAAAGATTCAACGGTGTTGTTGGACATCATAAGAAAAATGGGATATTCGGACGTCCCAGCGGTTTTTGTAGACGTTCCGACACAATATCCAGAATTGAAGACATTCGCACAGAAGGAATCTAACCTCGAAATTCTAAAGCCCAAAATCAGTTTCATGCAAGTGTGTGAGAAATATGGATTTCCGTTGATAAGTAAAGAAATATCGCAAGTGGTTTGGGAAGCTCAAGAAGTAACAAAGAAGTATTTCAAAGATGGGAAATGGGATAATCCTGAAAAATATAAATTCGGAGTTCCGGCTTGCATATTACGACTAGAAGGAACACTCCCACATACTGAAAATAAAGTTTTAACTGATGAAACTTCGACAATGTATGACAAAAGCAAATGGAAGTTTTTTCTTAAAGCTCCATTTCAAATCTCAAACAAATGTTGTAAAGAAATGAAGAAAAAACCCATCGAATTATATGCAAAACAAAATCAGCGTGTTGGAATCACAGGACAGATGGCAGAGGAAAGCGATTTGAGAACACAAAAATGGATTCAGAACGGGTGCAATGGCTTCGAGCTAAAAAGACCAATCAGCAATCCTATGAGTTTCTGGACGGAACAAGATGTGCTTGAATACATCGTCAAATACGACATCGAGATTTGCTCCGTCTATGGTGACATCGTGGAAGATTACAGAGACCAACTTGATGGACAGATGCATCTTGCAGACTATGGTTTAGCTGAAAAGAAACGCTATT
>JAGCBE010000535.1 GCA_017652345.1 Methanobrevibacter sp. | reverse complement strand
ATTAACTCGCCCCGCCTGTTACCATTTTGCGTCCCTTCAGTCTACACAGTTGCACAAGAAAAGTGATAACCTAAAGACACTTAATCATCTAAAGGTTATCACCATCTTGTGTTACTGATTATTCACTAACCCACTCAAATGTTTTCACGCCATCAGCAACAGTGCATTTCAAGGTATAAGTTCCATCCGTAGTAGGCGCAATCGGTAATTCATCTTCAATTATTTGTTTAACTGATACAGAATATTTTATATCATATCCACACGGAATGGTAACATCTCTGCCACCTACTTCGCCATCAACAATGATTTCACTTCCACCAACTGCAACAACTTGAACAGGTTCAAAAGGTTCACCTTCATCTGTAGTAGGTTCATCAAGTTCATAAACTGTATGTATTCCGTCAGTTATTACATTAGGTAAATCTTCATCACCGCTTGCATAATCTCTTATACCAAAGTTTCTTGTTATAGTCCCATCATATATGTATTTATCACCATTAGTAATCCAGTTTCCGCTTTCATCAATAGACAAAAATCCTCTCAATTCTGTATTATCATCAATATCATAATCACCTATAAGTTCATCATACTCACTATAGGTTCTTCTTTTTGCTATACATACTGATTCAAGTTTACCAGTTTCACGCTTATAAAAAACTTTTGAACAAAAGCCACCTTCTTTTAATTTAGCTACACCACCGCCGACATAAGTTCCGCCGCTTATTTCTAACGAAAAGAGATAGTCAGCAATATCTGCACCAAACATTTCAGTTAAGTCTATGCACATAACATTACGGAAGTATCCTTTTGAACCACCATTTTGAACTCGCAGTGCAAAATGGTCAGTAGAATTAGCAGGTGTAACAATACGCTCTAATCTTTCAAAATCAGTAGTTGAGTTTGTAAATCTACCAACATTACCACCACTGGCATAAGAAGTTGTTATAAATATTATCCCTGCGTTATATTCTTCGTTATCAGTTTTAGCTTCGCACGAAATATAATATTTATGATTAGTTGATAGGTTAGCAATATCTTGATAAAGATAGGCAGCCGAATTAGAACTTCCTCTTGTAAGTTCTGCAACATTATTAGAATAGCTTACTGTTGCTGCTGCAGGGTATTTTGACCATTGTCCACTTTGCACATTGTCAAAATTACCGTTGACAACTAACTGATTCCATTTAACTGTAGCGCCAATAAAAGCAGGATAACTTCTATTACCAACATATTCAAGTCCTTCTCCAGTTATTCTTTTAACGCAAACATAAGGGTTAGAATTAAGTTTTTCATTTGAAATAAAATCACCTGCGAGGAGTTCAGGATATGCACCATCAACTTTTGCACGAATATTGAGTTCATCTGTAACGGCTTTCTGTGACATTACATATTCTTCACTATCACCAGTTTCCTGCACTATATTCCAGTTTTGTTCATATGTATCCAAGAAATCTTCCCAAGCAAGTTCAACATCTATCATTCTATCGTTAATATCTTTTGCGAAAACAACTTCATTCCACTTCGTGCTATCCCATTCTTCACTTTCTTCAATATCTTGATTTGCTATATAGCAAGCGTCCTCATACCAACAATAAGTTCCTTTATAAACGGGGAAGAGCAGTTCATCATAGGGAGTAATAAGTGAACTCGCAAAAGTATAAAAGTCTTCTTTAATCTGCTTTTCAAACAGTTCTCTTGCGTCTACTTCACTTTCTGCCAGTTGGTCAAAGAGTGCGTTCATATCTCTTTCAAACTGTTCAAACTTACCATCCAATTCTAATTCATAAGATTGCATTTCGCTATCAAACTGCTGAAGAATATCGTTCTGATTATCAAGTGAACTGATTACTTCATTCAGTTTTTTCATTACCTTGCAAAGAAACTCATAGTAGCTTAAAGATTCATCATATACAAGTGGCATTACCTTATGTGCTATGAACTTGAAACTTGCTACATTTTCAACATTGATTGCCATATCTTAATCTCCTTTCAATATGCAGTTAAATTAACTGATACTATGTATTCAGAACTTGCACTTATACTTCGACCAGTTATATCTAAATAAGCGTCACTTATAAGTGTCGGTAAATATGAAAGCTGAGACGCTATACCTATTAAATTAAAAGTAGTATATTTAGGAACATTTTGAGTAGTAGTATAAGTTGTAATTTGAATATCAAGAGTAGTTATTTCATTTTCTTCATTTGTTGGCATAATACTATAATTACCATATTCAATATCACCATAAGTTCTACTCTCTCCAGTATAATTCAGCGTTTTGAGAACAGTATGATAAATATTTAATTGAGCAAAGGTCTTTTCTTCAACATTCAAAAATGATGTATTTATTTTTTGAACAAAATTGTCTACCTTTTGAGAACTACTTAAGGTATAATTCATAGGTTACTCCTTTCCTTATTCCCAAAGACCAAAGAATAAGTCTTCAAGTTTATTTATAATTTCAAGGTCGATGTTTAAGAAAGTTTTACGATATTCTTCTAAAAGTTTAGCGTAACTTACGCCACCTCTTTTACCCTTAACATATTCAAGATATGCTTCAGTAGAAGAAACATTGTTGTCTTCATTTCTTTCATTGTTTCCAGTAGTAGAATGTGTAGCGTTAGAAGAATTATTGTAGTTATCTTTTACTTCATTCTTTTCTTTATTATGCTCAAAGTCATTTTGAATAGAACTTACAGTATCTTTACTATTGCCATTTTCACTAAAGTTTGTTGTTCCACTTGAATTACTTTGCTGATTTAAGGTTTGTTTATTGTTTTCATTTTCACCAATTATTCTTGCATTTGTAAGATATGTTCCACTTTCAAGACCAGTTATAGCACCTTGGGGAGTGTCAGAGTATTTATCAGTATGGCTTTTATCTGTGGAACTTTCTTGATTATTTGCAGTATTGGTAAGCGCACTGTTTTTATTAGTAGATGTGTTACTTGTTTCAGCGTTATTTTCCGATATACCATTTGAAGATTTTTGATTCTGCCTTGTATTATCTGCACTTGTATTTCTTTCTCCGTTGTTAGATGTTAATGTTTTATCATCCCTTGCATCTTTTATTTTACTATTTGTTAAACCAGAAGTATTTTCATTTTTATTATGAGATATGTGCAAGTCAACATCATACATAGGATTAAACTTTATGAGTTCGCTTAAATACATTTTATTATAATAAGGCATTATTTCATTCATTCTATTGTTTAACCAAAGTTTCCATAGTCCAACACTTTCCGCGCATATTTCTCTGGTGTAATAATGTTTCAATATTTTGCAATTAAGCACTTCTCTGTATTCTTCATCAAAAATAGGGTATTCTCCTATTACTTGATTATGCACATTATGAACTATTTTATCCACATTGTTTAAATCTTCACTTTCGCCTTCATCATAATATTCACAAATGTATCTTACTTCTGTTGTAAACTTACTCATTTTCATCTTCTCCTTTCTGTTCATTTTCTTCAGCAATAATTTCATTCGCAATAGATATATCTTCTCTATAATCGCACCAAATATCTAATCCAAACTTTCTGTTTATTTCTTCACACGCTTGTCTTCTTGCTTCAAGTCTGCTATATCTGCTTGCAATTGTTCCGCCTTGGCTTCTCATTACTTCATCTGTTACAAGCCTTTCCTTTTTAACAAAGTTAGTATTGCTTATACCAAGATAAGTTAATGCTTCGTTCCATATTTGAGTTTTAAGTGTGTAAAGTTTATCTGCAACATAAGGAGCACCAGTTTGCAAAACTTTAAGTGAATTAGGGTTAAGATTTTTGTCACCGAATATAACTGGCTCATTCCCATCATATTTCATATACATATTCAAAAGCGTTAATCTCTGTTGTTCATCGCATTGAATAAGTATTGGTGTTTTTTGTGCATTTGCATTTACATCTATTGCTCTGTCAAGATTGTATAAGCGTTTAGCAAACATTTCAACATCAAGCATAGAATTGATATGAAGAAGATTATTGAAGATAATAACAGAGTTTGATTCATCAAGGTTTTTATTATATCCATTTACGGCATACGCTCTGCGTTTTGTAGGTATACGGTATACATTCATTTGTCCACCTATCGCACAACGGAGAGCAAGATAACCAAGAACATCATCGTAGAAGAATACGCACATTCCGTCACCGAATAATACTAATTCAAGGAAACGCTTGTCAATACTATCTGGAAGATTTTTCCAATCAAACATACTGATAGAAAGTTCTGTAAGACGGTTATAGTATTGTTTGAAAGTATAGTTATTCAATTTAGCACTTTCCCAGAATTGCCTATCTGTTTTAGGTTTCATTTATTCTTCCCCTTTCTTATGGAGTTGTTGGTGCATTATTAAGTCTATAATCACCAATTTCGCTTATATTCAACCAAAATGTAATTCCATTATTATATATTTTTGCTATTTTTTCTTCATCATCGGAAGGCAATCCTTTATTTGTTTCAGCGTGTATAATACAAGTTCCAGTTTTTATATAATTCCAATGTGGACGAAGTGTAACATTACCGCTTTTTACATTTGGAACTTTTATGGATTTAATTGCATATCCGAACATATCAAAATAGTTATCTATTACTTGTGCTTTTTCCGCAGGTAAACCCATATCATAAAACTTATAGCCTATTCTGTCTTGAACTGTTCTTAAAGAAGAAGCGTTTACTTGTCCCGAAACAGTATCGGGGGCATTTTTCTGTGTTTGCTTTTCTGCGAGAGTGCTTGCTATTTTACTTGCACCCCCAAGATATGAACTTACTGCAGGCATAACATTTCCACTTGCAATTGATAATGTAGTTCCAGCAGCCATAGTTACTGCAGATGACACTAAAGATGTTACATATGCTTCTTTATTTTGTGCCCACCATTTTGCAAATGAATCTTCACTCCAAGCACATTGCGGAAAGTCATTTATTACTAATCCACTTTCGTAATCTTTTTGCAATCCTCTATAGTTTATAGGATAACACATAACTTCGGGACTTATTAAAGGAACTCCCTCAATATTAAATTGTGCCTTATATGCCGTTCCTTGCGTATTTTTATAGGCAAAATATTCCCACTTATAAGTAGCAGTTTGTCCACAGTTATTTGAAATTATTAAGGATTTAAAAGGAAATGTATATATTTTATTATTTTTTGCTTGATAAAATGTTTGATGGTTTGCACTATAATTTCTTCTTGTATATTCTTGTTCATTTAGCCACGGATTTGGGGTATCACTTGGATTATCTCTCCATTGTAAATATACATCGGTAGGAACTTGAACTATATTAACAATACTTCCTCTAACTGGTTCTGCAATAATAGAGTTGATTATTGTATCAATTTTAGTTACAGTATAATCCATTGCACTATCTAATAATATTGGTAGTGCAACATATTTACATCCCATAAAAATACCGTTTAATATCATACCGTCATAAAACTTTAAGTGGTTGGAAGAACTGCCACTTACTGGAACACTTTGACAAATGGAAGCACCAACTGGTGTAAGTGTCTGGTCAATAACATTATCTTCCATATGGTCAATATATTTTCCATATTTGTCAAGGTCTTCTTGTGTCATAGTTCTCATTTGCCTCATATCCATAGTGGTATCTCTATTCGGGACATAAAAAATCAATATAGTATAACGAGGTGTTGCTTGAGAAATAGGGAACTTAAACTCCCAAGTGTTTTGCGGAATAAGTTCACCAGTATCAAAATCTTCATTAACGAGATTTTCACCAATGTGGTCAGTTAAAGTATGTTCTCGTTCAACGAAACAACTTCCTAAAGCATAATCGAAATACCAAGTCTGCATTACATCAATCGTATATTCAATTTCTGTTGCATTATCATTTATATATGTAATCGTATCAATAAAAGCATAAAACCATTTATTACCGTAAGATGTATTTTGAAACATCATATAATTACAATCATACAAATCATCAGCGAGTCTTGCTACACGAATCTTATTTTTACCCGCTCTTTGATATGTTTGTGCGGTAAAAGTATATTTAGTGTAAGCAGAAATAGCCGATTCTTGTGCATTTAATGAAGCATTAAATAATGTATGGTTATAATCTTTATCAAGCGGTATACCTTTTAAAACTTTTACAACAGTATTAGGTGTAATATATGCCATAACAATTCTCCTTTACAATAAAGGGGGAGATTGCTCTCCCCCTTTGTTTAGGTTAAGAGCGAGTGATAGTAACCTTATACTGTTTCGTAGTGGGAGAGCCTTCGCTATTTCCCTCTACATCAATAGTAAGGACATTACCTGCACCAGACGCAAAACTCAAGGAAGTTCCAGTTACTGCCGTTCCATTCATCTTAACAGTCTTCGTAGCACTGGTATCAGTAGTGGTTGCAGTAAGCGTTCCGCTTGCACTGGAAGTAGCACCAGTATAGGTAAGCGTTCCAGAAGTAAACGAAGGAGTAAGAGTGACATTAGTTATGGACAGAGCAGAAAGAGTGTCAGCAATATAATCAGTGCGAGTAAAAGTTACCGTGGCACCAACATTAGAACTGTCAGCAATAGTGCTATTGGAAGTGTAAATTACATTACCAATCTTGAAGCTATAATACTGTGCGTCCGTATTTGCAGGAATTATCACCGCACCGTATTTATGAACTGCTACCCCTGCGGTAACATTGTCACCACTCTGGATGAAGAGATAGTTTCTATCTTCAAGAGTGGCACTACCAATCTGCGGCTCAAGAGTAAGGATAGTGCTTTCGGCAGTTGCAGACTTGTCCGTAATCTTAACCGTAATAGTATTCGGAAGAGTAGTATCTGCCGTATTAGCAACGAAGCAAATAGCATTGGAGAACGGGGAGTAAGAAACGGTCTTCCACACATTGTAGAAATAGTTCCAATACATTCCACTTGCGACATACTGTTCGGTAAACTGGTTAGCGTTATCGTAGACCTGAAACCACTCACTATCAACAAGAACTGCTTTAACATCTGCCATAAGTGCCAGTTCTGCGTCAGTAACCGATTCAATCATATCGGAGTTGGCACGAATAACATCAAACCTATCATTGTCAAAAGTGGTGAAATCATCAATGAGTTTCAGCTTACCCATAAAGGTAGCCTTATCCATATTAAAAGCAGACGCAAGAACATCAACATCATATGCCGCATTATACTGGGCATCCATAAAGATATACTGGTCAGCTTTCGGAGTAGTGGTAGTAACGCCATCTGCGTTATATTTGTTGCTCATAAAGGTCAACTGATTGGAGAAACCACGGAACTTCTTTGCGGCGTTCTTCATATCAGAGGTATCAAAAGCAACGGGGAACATCTTACCGTGAGAAACTGCCTTAATTATGAGATACTTAAAGAGCAGATATTCATCATATTCAGCGGCAGTATAGATAGCGTCAACAATACGGGCAATAAGGTCTTCAACTCCACCAATAGAGGTAAACGCCATACGAAGGTCTTCATTCTGTATCGTGATAGGATACTGGACACGCCAGTTCATAGTGTGAAATGCAGAACGAACATCGGGCAAAGTGCGTTTGAACTCTCTGGAAGCGGCTTTTTCAGCAGAAAACTCTCTTGCTTTTGCTATGTTGACAAAAACTTCTTCAACCGTTTCACCGAACTCAAGATAACCCTTTTTCAGTTCAGCATACGCATTATTGAAAACGGCAGATTTTACCTTGACGAGTGCAATACGGTTGATAAGTGCGTTAAGAAACTGGTTAGCAAGTGCGGGATAACCGTAAAGCACTTCACCGACTTTAGGTATATCGTGTTCAGTGGTTACGGCAGGGACAGAACTCTGATACTCATAAGACGCATTAGCACGAATAGTATTGAGTATATCAATAGTTCTCGCATTGATATTGGTAATAGCGACTCTTTTAGCCATTGTTTTTTTCCTCCTTAAACAAATTATCATAAGTAAGTTTATTTATTTTGTCATCGTCATCATCCGATGAATCATCTTCTTCATCCTCTTTGGATGAATTATTAAAAAATCTTTCCTTATACTTCTTTCTCCAGTTTTCGTCATTTTCTTTATACTTCTGTTCCCAATCTGTTTTATCTTTCGTTCTACTTTCGTAATCATTGACCGTATCACTTACATCTTCAATAAACTGTAATGCTTCATCGCTCGTATCTTCCCCTATTCTTTCTTTAAGTTTTGCAAGTATCTGTTCTTTACTTAAAATGCTCATTATTAAACTCCTTTACAACATAAATGGTAAAATAAGTAAACAATAAGCACCCACTCCCCGTATATATTATATCATAAAAGAAAAGTTTTGTCAACAAATATTTTAAGAAAATCCAATTTTCTTATATGATAACTGTTGACAAAATACATATTAAATGATATAATATAATAAAAGAGGTGAGAAAAAATAATGAGCGAATATTATGACGGAACAAAATTATTGTCAATGAAAGATATTAACGGGAATAAACCAGAGATTTATATTTGCACAACAAACAGAACTGGCGGTAAGACCACATATTTTTCCAGATTATGCGTAAACAGATTTAATGATAATAAAGGTAAGTTTGCCTTGATTTATCGGTTTAATTATGAATTAGATGATTGTGCGGATAAGTTCTATAAGGATATATGCAATCTGTTTTTTAAAGGAACACAAATGACAAGCAAAAGAAAAGCAAGTGGTATATATCACGAACTGTTCATTGATAATAAATCTTGTGGTTATGCCATAAGTCTTAATAGCGCAGACCAGATAAAAAAATATTCCCACCTCTTTAATGATGTAAACAGAATAATGTTTGATGAGTTTCAATCCGAAACTAATCATTATTGTTCGGATGAAGTTAAGAAACTTATATCTATACATACCTCTATAGCAAGAGGAAATGGTGAACAAATAAGATATGTTCCTATTTATATGTTATCTAATCCAGTTTCTATTATAAACCCTTATTATGTTGAACTTGGTATCAGTAACAGATTAACAGATGAAACTCGCTTTCTCCGAGGTGACGGATTTGTTCTTGAGCAAGGTTTTGTATCAAGTGCAAGTGAAGCACAAAAGCAGAGTGGATTCAATAGAGCATTTGCTAATAACTCTTATGTTGCATACTCAAGCGAATGTATTTACTTAAATGATAATAAGGCATTTATAGCAAAACCAGACGGGTTTCCCAAATATCTTGCTACACTTAAATATAACGGAACTGAATACGGTATTCGGGAGTATGCTGAACAAGGTATTATCTATTGTGATGATAAGGCAGATGTAACATTCCCGACAAGAATATCGGTAACAACTAATGACCACGAAATCAATTATGTTATGCTTAAAAGAAACGATATGTTTTTATTACTGTTAAGATATTATTTTGAACACGGCTGTTTTAGATTTAAAGATTTAAGATGTAAAGAAGCAGTATTAAAAGCATTGTCATATTAAGGTATCTACTTGTGTTTCAAATACTGAATAGGTTAGGTAGCAAGGTTGAAACATACCTCTAACACTATATTCCGAATACGCTGTTCGCTTTATTTGTTCACAAGTTATAGATATAAAAAGAGTGGAGATTTTTCTCCACTCTTTTGCTTTTAAAAACCTATGATACAATATCCTTCCATTAAACCCCACTCGGGACAATTCCTTAACACATAGGATACTGTAGCAGTTATAGACCTTCCCGTATAATCTCCGTCATATTCTCGTAGAACAATTATATCACCAATTTGTATTCCTTCAACATCCTTACGGAGTTCAAATCTCTTACGCCCATTTGCTACTTCGTTGAAATACATAGGTAGTATTTTCTTTTCAACAGTTTTATATAACATTTATCCCTAACTCCTTTCTTATAAACAATTTAACACGATTAAAATATTCAGAGCAAATTGATATATTAAACTTATGATGATAAAGTTTACCATTTACATCACGAAGAAAAATATACAAAGTAGTTCCGTCTATTCCTATTTTATCTAACCAATACGGATATAAATTGTAGTATAAACTGGTTAAGAATAAAAGAACTTCCGTATCAATAAGACTAATTTTTTCAACTTGCATTTTTTCAATACTTTTAGATATAGAATTGATACATTCAGATATAGAATCCATATATTTATTACCTCATTTCGTAAGTAGTCTTAACCAAAAGAACACCACCTTGTATTCTCTTTGGCATAAGTTTACTGGGAACTGTTAAACCCACTTTAAAATCTGTCATTGTTCTCGGAACTGAAACAAACTCTTGTTCTTCTTGAGTCATTTCATTCCACTTGTCTGGGAACTGTATTTGCCATTGCTCTGGTGTAAGTTGTAACATACTATCCATTAACAATTCTTTACAGTTCTCTGGCATACCTGCACACTTAATATTATAATATGGTTTTTCAATAGGGGTAAGGTTTTCAGCAATTACTCGTTCAATGTAAGTCTTCTGTCTTGCGAAAATAGCTTTATCCCAACTGGCTTCAAGTTTCCAACAACAAAAATCTTTTGAATGAACTTGTATTCCTTTTAAATCTTCTGCTTTTAAATTACAATGTATGCTATCAGTATCGGCGTAAATGAAACCGTCTTTATCTGCACCATAATAATTCTTTTGTGCCGCACGAATTGTAAAGTTTCTGGCATAACTTGTAATTGCAGAGCCAACTGGAATATATCCTGCGTTCTTATCAAACTCTTCTACTTCCACAAAACCGATAGATTTATCTTCTTTTACGAAAGCATATTTGAATGAACTATTAGTGCTACTTGCCATTTTACCATACAAATTATTAAGAAATAATTTTGCCAATTCTCTTTTTGCACCTTTGCTTTCTAATTTTATCTTCTTATACTTATCTATATACCTATCAAATATTCCACACATTGAACTAAAATAACATCCGTCAAGTATTTCAAAATCTATTAAATCATAATGTTCTTTTATAAGTTCAAAATCTGTCATAGTAAGAGTTAAAATAACAGTTGCCTTTTGTAAATTACCTTGTGTATCACGATAATATTGATAATATTTCCCGTCTTTAAGGTTATAAACATCACTCGTTTCTAACCATTGGTTTGAGCCATACATAAAATTATGCTTAATCTGAATACAAGGTAACTTATTAGACTTTAAATAAAATCTTGTTTTAATTCTTACAAAATAATAATGATTACCGTCAAGACACCATTTAGGAATATAATTTCCATACCAAAATGTAGGTGTTCCAATTGGGTATTTATTTCCACTCTCACTTGACATCATAGACGGATATAAAGAGTTCACATCTGCCGTAATACCGTTTTCTAATATTTTATTTTCTTTTCCTTTTACCAGATAACACCATCCACCTTTATAGGAACGGCGTATATATTCTCCTGCATTATCACATCCGTATTTATCCTTATCTATTTTAATATCATAAACATTCGGAAACATTTCTTTATATTCTTGCCAACTTATTAAGTTTTTATATTCATCCAAACAACAACTACCTATTGTTAGTTTCTTATGTCCCTCATTAAACATTATTTCCAATGCTTCTTTCACCACCAACACATCATTTGCTATATATTTTTGTTCTTCATCAGTTATCAAACATCCTGCGTATCTAAAACCAGTATATTCCATATCCAATTTTTTATGTTTTGTTGCGAATGATTCTCCAATTCTTTTTACGGAAAATGGTAACAGTTTAAGAGAATCTCTTATCTCTATTATATGGTTATTCTCTTTTATTGTTATTGAATACCATTGTCCCATATCGGATATGGAATATTTAAAGGTTTTATTTTTCATATCTTTCTCATATACAAACTTAACATTTGTTTCATTTTCTGATTTATGGATTACTGCTTGTTTGTATTCTAAATTACACATTAAATATGATAACCAGAATGAACCATCGAACTTTAAATTGTGATAATAAATAACTACATTACAATCTAATGAAATAAGATAATCGTAAGTTTCTTCTATTGAGTGAAATATTTTAACATCTTCTGTATACATTTCCACAACTGCACTTGCCCATACTTCTGTAGACTCTTGTCCCTCATAAACAGTTGTTTCAAAATCTCCCACTAAATACTTACTTACTGTCTTTCTTTTCATTTAAATCAAGTTCAAGCAATTCCTTTATATGGTCGAGTTCATAAGGTGAAATAGTTTCAGAAGCTATTATCATATATAAAACTTTTATTGATTTTATAATTAACTCAAAATTATCTCCGTGTGCTATATTTATAATACGAGAATATGAATAACAAACATAGTCAACTAAATCGTCAAATCCTATAATATATTCATATGTGTTAAAGAACATATATAACCAAGAACAAACTCTACGATTTTTACCGTGAATAATGTTATCATAAGCATTGTCAAATAAAATCTGTTGAACATTTTCACATAATTCCATAATTACCATCCTTTCGTATAACTAATATCAGTTGAAGCCAATCCCTCTATTGCTCGTAACACATAATCTGGAACTTCTCCACCTAATATTAACCTTGCAACTGCATAAGCAGATGAAGCCAATACTCTATAATCTTCATAATAACGCATATTGAAAACTCTGTCAAGCAATTCATCTTTAGCATTTTTCAATCTTTCTGCTACTTCTGCCGCTCCGTTTATATCTACTTCATCCATTAAGAGAGAAATCAAATAACCAACAACATTTTCATTAACATCAATATTATTTAAGGCATTATATAACTCACCTATTATGTTATCGGTTTCCCAAGGATAGTTTTCATCATTAAAATCTTCTCTTGTATTATCTTCCCATTCATCTTCTTCATCTGGTATGCCATAAGATTCACGCTCTTTCTTACTTGGTTTATATTCTTCATATTCTTCAAAATAATCTTCTTCATTTTTATCCTTTTTTGATTCTCTTGCTTTCTCAAGATTTTTCAATCTTGATTCACGCATACGCTCCCGATATTCTTTATCTTTTGCTTCTTTTTCTTTGCGAGTTTCTGCCGCTTTCTTTGCCGCTTTTGAACGCCTTTCAAATGCTTCTTTCGGATGTTCCTTTTCCCACTTTTTTCTGGTTTCTCTCCCTTTTTCAAATGCTCTTTTTCTGCTCTCAATTATTCGTTCAGCAAACTCGGGGTCTTCTGCCATATGTTTCTTCAAACTTTCGGCAGCTTTTTTACCTGCTTTTTGTCTAATCTCTCTTAATTCTTCTGGCGTTAATTTTACTTTTACTTTTTTAACCTTTTCAACTTTTTCCTTAACTGGTTTTTCTTTTTCCCCTCTTAATCTTCCTATGCCGCCTTTTATACCTTGTTCATATTTTTTAACTTTTTTAGTTTTACGAAAATCTTCAATCTTTTTCAGTTCGCCAGTCACTTCATCTGGCTCATAACCTTGTGAATATACATCCAACTTGGTTATATTCTGTATTAAAGATAAACGCTTTTTAGTAACTCTTTCTGGTGTTTCTGGAATGGGAGATTTTAGAAAAACTATACCTTGTTTGTTTGCTTTTTTAACAATGCGTTCAAGGCGTTCTACTTCACGCTGAAAGGCGGCGAGATTTTTACTTGGCTTTTTCAATAGTTTCACCATCCTTTAAGATTTTAAAACCACCATCTTTGTCGAAATAATATGTGGGATATTTGCAATCTTCTGTTCCGTAAAACATACAAGAACTACATCCCTCATAAAAGTCACAATTTAAACACGAAATTGGTAACTCATAATCATCGGAATTGGTAAAATAAGTAAGACAAAAGGGGCAATCTGTTTCACACCTAATTGAAAAATACTTATCACAATATAAGTTTTTCATATTCCACCTCTCATATCACATATTACATATCCAACGATATATCCTAAACCAAAACCGAATATACCAATTGTCACCAACTCAAGTATCATATTATCACCCCTTTGGTGCAAACCTGTGTTTATCAATTTAGAAATAGAAACCCCATTTGTTAATTCAAATGGGGTTTCAAGTCTACGCTAACAATTTACGCTTCGTTGCTATCGAAATACTCGGAAACATTGTTCTTGCGCTCAAAAGGCTTAATCTCAAGAACTTCTTTTATCCACAAAATAGGATACTGTCTGGTAGTGTCAACATTGCACTCATCTTCGTTGCAAACAATGACACACGGCTCTGTCGGGACATTCTTGCAATTTCTTACAAACCTTACATCCATTTTGCGACCGCCATTTGCAAGTGTCTTGTAAGCATTGAACTTCTTTCCGTCTTTGGTGGTTATCTCGGAAACTTCGATAATTTTGAACTCTCTCTTTGCGATTTTCTTTTCACTCATTTTTGTTTACTCCTTTTCAATTATTCTTTGTTCTCTTTTGTTCCTCTCGGGGGAAGCTCTTTTGCTCTTTCCAGAAACTCCTGTTCAGTCATACCATACAACTTTTCTACTATCTCGGAAGCCTTGATATGAACTACCTTTACAGTATTCGTATTCGCTACCTTTTCAAGTGCTTTCATAAGGCTCTTTGCGTCCTTATAAGTGCCAGAAAGAACATACTCGTTTTCAAACGGCTTCTGTTCGTTAATATCAACACAAAGTGCCTTAACCTTAGTAGACTGTATCGTTCGGGTTACCATAGCTACTCTTGCCATTCATTTTCACCACCTTTCTTTTATAGTTGGGTGAGCAGGATTGCAACAAGTTATACCAAACTCTATTGCCGCCACTCTTGTTTACGCTCTTATTATACCACATAATAACCACCTTGTCAACACTTTTTCTCAAACTTTCAAAGTTTTTCGTTCATACCTTGGTTGTGGAAAAGTCTGTGGAAAAACTGTGGAAAAAATATTTTTGAAAAAAGTGCTTGACATACTTGAAAAAGTATGATATAATGAGTATAGTGGGAGAGAATTTATTATAGACTTCCGAAGATTAGTCAAAAAACAAAACGGGTATACTTTGCGGTCACAAAGTATACCCGTTTTGTTACATTCTTTCAGCTTCAATTTCCCAGTGTCCGAAACATTGAAAATGCTTTTTATAAAACTTATTTTGCACTTTACGCTCGGCACTATCTCTATCTTTTGCGTAAACATAGTATAGGATACCACCTATCTCTTGACACCTATCATTTATTGCAAGAATAGTTACGCAAAAAGGATAACGCCCGATGAGATGATTTACAAACTTAACAAACCAATTCATTTTTACATATTCCCTTTCTTTTGAAAAATCTAAAAAGTGATGATACATTTCATAAAATTAAAGGGAGAAATTATTCTCCCTTTTCTTCTCCTTTCGTTAAATATCTTTTATCCATTTCAACGGCATATTTCATAAAATCAACTTCGGACAAACCGTATATCTTTTCTTCGATTACCTTTGATTTTACCGAGATATACACGCAATTTTCAACGGGGCAATTTTTCGCTAAATACTTGAGCATTTTTTCTTCGGGGATTTCAGCACTAATTGATACATAATTTTCAATAATCTTTTCGTTTACTGTGTCACACATTAAAACACACAATTTAGCAGTTCTTATTGTTCTGGTTACCATTCTTTCACGCATTTTAATTACTTCCTTTCATTCTTAAAAAATATTTGTTCAAAAACATCATAAATCCCACATTTAAAATCATAAACACGATATGGTGTCATTACGCGCACACGCAAATTATCGCTTGTTCCATACGCAAAACCAACTGTGAAAATGTTTGTATTATGCGAAATTATCCGAAACCTAAAGCCTTGAAACTGATTACACATTTCCTTGCAATATTCAAACGCCCGCTCTTTATTCTTTGAATATGTGCTATAGATTTGGTATAATTCTGTGATTTCTGACTTCTTCCATCTGTCATAATAATTTTGTTCTGTTTTTGTCATTGTTGTCACCCCCTTTCGATTATTACATTATCATACTTTTGAAAAACTGTCAACAACTTTTTTAGTATTCTTTTTTGTATACAATTTTGTATGACATTTGACGCAAAGGTGTGACGCAAAGATGTGACGCAAAGGTGTGACGCAAAGGTGTGACACAAAGGTGTGACGCAAAGGTGTGACGCAAAGGTGTGACGCAAAGGTGTGACGCAAAGGTGTATACAATTTTACGGCAAAAAAATAAAGCCTACTATCATCTGTAGGCTTTATTTTTAGTTCATATGTTATGCTCTATAAGGGATTTCAAAATCATATGTATTATATGCCGTCTGAACTCTTAAAAAGTTTTTTCCATTAAGCTCATAGACATAGCCGACAGTATAGAAATTACAGTTATGCGAAATAATCCGAAACCTATGCCCGTTTATCTCTGCACAATCTTCCACACAGCGTTTAAATGAATCAGCTTTAGCCGTAGAATAGCGCGAATAAACTTGTTCAAGAATTCGTTTTTCACTCCGTAGCCAAGCATAATAAAACCTTTTTTCTCTTTTAGTCATTGTTATAAACTTCCTTTCTATTTATTCACACTCGTTTAAATATTCATCCCAATTTGTTATCCATTTCCAACGATATTCACGAACAAATGTAAAACAAGTAGGATTTAATGCGTAAAGCTCACGCTTAAACAATTTTTATAATCGGCATACATTGCATTTTATACTTTAACATTATAAACACTCCTTATAATTAAAATGTAAAATTAACAAATATACTTTTTTCAATTTATATTTCCCAATGCCCATTAGTGCTATAATCCCACTCAATACACCCGTTATCATATATATAAACATTATGTGCCGAGAGGGTCCAACCAGTATGTATATTTCTAAATCCCGCAATTTTTCCACTATTTATATTATATGTGCATTCATAACACCCCCAACCATTATTACGATAACATTGACCTACTTCGGGTGAAAATCTTTTAGGTTTCATAGTGCTTTCTCCTTTCATAGTGATTTCTCCTTTCATAGTGCTTTCTCCTTTCATAGTGCTTTCTCCTTTCATAGTGCTTTCTCCTTTCATAGTGTTTTCTCCTTTCATAGTGCTTTCTCCTTTCATAT
>JAGCBE010000534.1 GCA_017652345.1 Methanobrevibacter sp. | reverse complement strand
TTTAAGTGCATTATATATTCCTTTTTCCAAAAATGATTCACTATCTACCATTTTAATTGGCAGTCTAGTTTTAGGATCTATACCTGCAGCTATTAAAGTTTTTATATCAGGTATTCTAGCGTTATTCTTTGGCATCTAATTCCGCCCTCGCTTCCCTTTTTGCTTTAGCTTCTGCTAATAATTTTTCAATTTCTGTATTTTTTTGTTCCGATATTTTCCTTGCATTTTGAACTCTTTCTAATGCATGTTTTCTTCTTTCTAAACTTTTTTCAAATGAAGCTTTTTTCTCTGCAAGTTTAGCATTTTGCAATTCTAATGCTGATTTTCTATATTTTAAAACATCTCTTTTGTAAGCTGTTACTTCTTTATCAAGTTGAAGATTTTCTTGTTCTTTTTCTTGTGCTAGAACTCCTAAATCTTTTAAGACTTTATTTGTACTAGATTGGATTCCCATCTTAGTTTCCTCCTATGTAAATTCCTTGTGAAATTCTTGAATAAATTTCTTCACTGATATGTGCATCTGCATAGTAATCATCTCCAATGATCTTAATCATTCTTCCCTTAATGAATTCCATTTCATTTGTTAAGTAATCTCTGATTTTACCTATACACATGACTGTCATTCCCTCATATTTAATCTTGTTTCTTAATGCTTCTTTTTCAACATCTGAACAAGTATAATACTCTAAGAATGGGAAGTATTTGTTGTTGATTGTATATGCAGTTGTTCTTGACAGTGTAAGTGGTAAGGCTCTAATATTTTGTAAACTATAAGAGAATTGATCCTTTTGAAGATTGATATTTTCTCTTCTAAGTTTTACATTCATATAAACATCAGCTGCTCCAGCTGCAGCACTTACTGCTCCAGCTGCTACTCCTCCCACTGGTCCTGCTGCTGTTGCCGCAGATGCTCCAGCACCTACTGCTCCTCCTACCGCTCCAGCTACATCCCTGATTGTAGCATATTTGTTTTGAAGTTCTAAGCTAGTGATATTTCTCTGGAAGCTCTTTTCATAGTTCTTGTTCTGAAGCTCGTAAGTTACCCAAGCATCATTTACAATCGCCATTGAGAAGTCTCCACCACAGATCAAACCTCTTTCATCATTAAAGTCTTTTCCATATAATCTTCCAAAGTTTGGATTCAATTGAATGTATGGATTGTAAGGCTTGTATGTACAGTTCACTTCAAAGTAAGTGATTCCACCATTTTTAGCTGCATTAAATTCAAATACTCCTGCATAGTTTGGAGAGCATAATCTATATAGATCACATTCAGATTCTACTTTGTAATCACTAATATTAACTCTATCTGATGTTCCTAAAGCTATTACTTGACTGAAGCTTGAAACACTTGGAAACAAGATGATTCCAACTGGCACTCCATCTCCATCCACAATATGCTCATAATCAGCATGTTCTGTTAAATTTAAAGTGCTTATTGTGTTAGAACTTTGAATAGCTATTGGCATTGGACAATATGGAAGTATTTGAATATCATATAATTCTCCACCTGCTCCAGCTGATAAAGTAACTGCCATATCAGAAGCTACGATTTTTCCAATATCATCTAACTGTGTATATGAAGTTCCTCCACCAGGTATTGCTCCAAAGATTACAGAATTCATTGGAATAGCAAACATGTCATAAGGAGCATCATTTAACTTATTTCTTGTAGCAGGAATGTTCCAGTCATATTGTGATCCATCTGCTGAAATCAATTGCATTTCAATATAGTATGCTTGTCCACTTACTTCAGCTGTAAATGCCGGAGATACTGCAGCTCCAAATGTTACTGAATGACCTACTACAGATTCTATACCAGCTTTAGCAGCATCGTATAAATCATCAGTAAATATTGCTCCATCATCTACTGTAATGGATGATGAATCATTATAATTTGTTTGTTTTATTTTTATTCTGTATATTCCATCGTTAAATTGAACTCTTTTACCATCATATTGAGTAAGCAACGTATTTATAGAACTAGCAGAATCATAACTAAATTTAGTTTTTAAATCATCTTTAATATCATCCATATCAAACCAATTTGCAAAATTAGTTGACATTATTTTTTTTACATCTGATTCTACTATTGGAGCAAATCCTTTGGCTCCTGCACTCCATGAAGTTCTACTTTGATTTCCAAAATTATCAAAATATATAGTAGTTTTCATATTAGTTGGAGGTGTTTCGGGATGCCATACATTTATTCCAATTTTAATATTTGTTGGAATATCTCTTAATGCAGAAGCTGCACTTCTGTATGAATAATAAGGCCAATCATCATGATCCATATTGGATAAGCTGATATCATAGTTTGCTCCAACAGTAATAGAACCTGTCTTACTTGCTAAGTTCTTTGCCAAATATCCAACGATCCATGGAGTATCAGTTTCATCTTTTAATAGAATCTCTTTCTTTTTGATTTGATTATATGTCATGTTCTCTGAATTGAAAATCAAATCATTAGATCCAGACAGTTTTGCTTTTTCAATAAAGCAAGGAGAATCTAATACAGCATCATAGAAATCAGCTACTGTATCTCTATGCAATTTAAGTTTTAGTTGTGCTCCTCTTGTTTGATCACATTCTATTACAAACCATCTGCTTAGAATGTTGTC
>JAGCBE010000533.1 GCA_017652345.1 Methanobrevibacter sp. | reverse complement strand
TTTTATTAATTCCTATTTTATCAATTCCTATTTTATCAATTCTCATTTTTTTATCATTATTGTCTTTTTTAATTAATTTAAAAAAAATTAATATATTTAAGCAACATATATTATACACAATTAAGAAATGATATGGAGATAATATGATAAATAGACTTAAGAAAATAAGCTTAGGCAATTGGATACTAATCTCAATGATATTAGGTTTAATTGTAGGTTTAATATTGAATTTCTATGTTACCAACACATTTATCAAAGACCTGATCTTGATAGATAATGTATTCTATTTAGGTGGAAATCTATTTATCAAATTAATGAAGATGTTGGTAGTTCCACTTGTTTTCTGTTCCATAATTGTAGGGGTTACCTCTATTTCTGATATTAAGAAAATAGGTTCAATTGGTGGAAGAGTCATTTTAATCTATCTCTTAACTACTGCATTGGCAGTTTCAATAGCTCTTTTAATAGCAGGGGCAATCGAACCGGGTATTGGCTTGAATATGCCTGGAATTGCAGACCCTTCAAATGTCACTACCAATGTGACAATAACCAACACCATTTTAAACATGATTCCAGATAACCCTTTAAACTCATTAGCTAACGGGGATATGCTACCAGTGATTATATTTGGAGTGATTGTAGGATTTATCCTCGCTAAATTAAAAGAAGAAACAGCAACTATAAATAAACTTTTTACTGAAGGGAACACAGTAATGATGGAAATGACTAACATAGTCATGAAATTTGCTCCGATAGGTGTCTTTTGTTTAATAGCTAAGACATTTGCTACAATAGGAATCGATGGATTTATGCCTTTAAGCAAATATGTTGCATGTATACTCTTAGCTTTAGGAGTGCAAGCATTTATTGTTTATCCAACATTGCTTGTCATTTTCACAAGATTGAATCCTATAAAATTCTTTAAGAAATTTTTCTCTGTTATGCTATTTGCATTTTCTTCATCATCATCAAATGCAACCATCCCATTAACTTTAGAGAAATTAAGTGAAATGGGAGTGTCTAAAGATGTTTCATCATTTACCATACCCTTAGGGGCCACCATTAATATGGATGGAACAGCAATAATGCAAGGTGTTGTAGTCATGTTTGCGGCACAAGCATATGGAATTGATTTAGGATTGAGTGCATTGCTTACAGTGATATTTACAGCAGTTATGGCTTCAATTGGAACTGCAGGCATCCCATCCGTAGGACTAGTAACCTTGAATATGGTATTTGCTTCTGTAGGATTGCCAACAGATGCAATAGGAATAATAATGGGAATAGACCATATCTTGGATATGATTAGATCTGCAGTGAATGTAACTGGTGATGCAATCTGCACCATAATCGTTTCATTCAAAAACAAATCTGTAGACCGTGATATGTTTAATGGTGAAAAGAAAGGTGAAAATTTACTGTAAAAGCAATTTCCTTAAGTAAAAAGTAGTTTAAAGGATAAAATAAGAAAAAATATAAACTTAAAAAGAATAAAATAAGTGAAAAATAGTTTAATAGAAAAATAAAACAATATCCTATTAATAAAAATTAAAATTCTTTAAGCAATTCAACGATTTCGTCTCTGCCATATCCTAATTTTACAAGAATAGCTTTAAGACTGTCAGAATCGTCCCATTTAACTTCTCTCCATGCTTTAAAGTCATTTCTGATAATTGCATTAATTACTAATTGCATAGTAATGAAATCATCACTTTCAACTACCATTAAAGCATCTTTTTTATTGAACTTTCCATCCGGATCCACTAAATCGTATTTGCCGGTTTCTGTATCTAATTTCATTATTGCACTATCAATTTTAAAAGGCATTTTTACACCACATAAGATAAATAAGAAAGAAAATGGAGAAAGTCTCCATATTTAACTTGTAAAAAATCTAAATATTTGCTATATGATCATTTAATGATTTGACTTTTAACTCATTCTCTTTAACAGCTTCAATTGCATTTAAAGCAGCTCTTGCTCCTGCTAAAGTAGTCACATAAGGAATTCCAAGTTCAATAGCTAAACGTCTAATGGTATAGCCGTCTTTGGAAGCCTGTTCACCATGAGGTGTGTTGATGATCATATCAATCTTTCCATCCAAAATAGCTTCCTTAATGTTAGGGGTTCCTTGGGAAACTTTCTTGATTCTTGTAATAGGAACATCAAAGATTGCATTAGCTGTACCTTTTGTAGCAAATATATTGAATCCTAAAGCATGAGCCTTATCAGCTATTGGCTGGATTTTCTTTTGGTCCTGTTCCCTTACACTGATTAAGAGATTTCCTTCCTTAGGCAAGTCCATACCTGCTGAAAGCTGTGATTTGTAGAAAGCAAGACCGAAGTTCTC
>JAGCBE010000532.1 GCA_017652345.1 Methanobrevibacter sp. | reverse complement strand
TGTTTTACAATATCTCTAATAATATCTACAAGCTCATTTACAGCTTTATTATCATTCATCCTCTCACCTCTCTAAAAAATTAAAGAAAAAAAATTGTCACAAAAACCATACAACTTTTGTGACAAAAAAGAAAACCATGTTTTTATTATGCGTTTTCTTGTTCCTTTTCTTCCTCCTCTACTTTTTCTTCTTGAATGTCTTCTTTTTCTAATTCAACTTCATTTTCAAAAGGTAAATCTTCGTTAACTAAATAAGCTCTCTTTTTAGGCTTTCTACCTTTTTTAGGAGCTGTTGCTTTTTTTGCTTCAGCTTCAGCGGCTCTTCTTTTTCTTGTAGCTTCATTTTTTGCTATTAATTCTTTTAAAGTCATCAAGGTCACCTCCTATTACTTTTTAGCTTGCTCATCAGCAGCTTTCATATCCTTGAAAAATTGCTTAAGTTCTTTAACACTATCAATTAAATCGGTTATATCTTCATCTGAAATTTCAATATCGGCTTCTTTAGCGCCTGCTTTGATAGCAGAAATAACCATTTGTAATTTTTCTTCACCAGGCTGTCCAGTGGTTTGAGCTTCCGCCATAGCTTTCATAGCTATCTTACGCAATAAATCAAAATTTTTATTTTTAACTATTTTAAAGGTTGCTCTTTTTAGTTTAATTAAAGTTGGAATTAACTTCACTATTGAAGCAATTAAACCTCCTGTTAGCGTACCTAAGGTAATCCATCCAGCCACTGTTGTTGGCCATATACTTAAAAATATCATACACACACTCTCCTTTTTATTATTGTTAAAAGTACAGATAATCCAAGACCTATACTCTTAACAATAACATCCAAGCCCGAAGGCTTGGACACTATTGTGAAGTTTTGGTCTGTGTACTTTTTTTATTTTTGCAAATAGGGCACTTGTCACAGTTTAACAAATATTGTTTTTTTTCTGTGCAATATTTTTGATAACCGCATCTTCTTTTTGTGAATTTACAATTATACCATGTTACCCCTGTGCCTTCTAAAAACTTACACTCCATAAAACTCTCCTTTAATTACTATTCTGCAACAGTAACAGTAGTTGAAATTTCAGTTCCAGTTAAAGTAATTGTTGTGCTGCCAGATTCATTAAATTCACCTTCTGATAAAGCAGGTACAAATGTTAAATCTTTGTTGTCAAGTGGAGTAACAGCTCCATCTTTCTTTACACCATAGATGTGAGGTACTGAACCAACTGCTTCGTATTCTTCATCAGACATAATATCTTTGATATCATCTTTCCAGTCACGGTTAGTGATAACTTCGATTACACGTAATAATTTACCACCAACAGCGTCGCAGTCTGCAGCAGCAGTTGCTAAAGCAACACCACTTAAAGACATAGTTTGGTTAGAAGACATATTCATTTGGAATTCTTGAGCACCATTTAATAAGAATCTTGGTACTTCGAAAATGATTTGTCCTGCAGCTTTACCTTTTGAAGCAGCACAAGCGTCTCCTGCGAAAATAGGAGCAGTGATGATTAAGAATAATTCTTCTGGAATGATTTGAGAGTAAATAGTAGCAACCTTTGCTCTATCATCGTTAGTTAAATAACGAACACAATATTTACCTTCAGCACCTTCTAAAGTTAATTTGCCAGTAGTCTTGTCATAAGCAATTTTCTTCCAATCATCTTTACCAACTGGAGTACCCCATACAGCAAGTTGATCTTCATCAGAACAAGCGATAGGTAATGGTAATACTTCATCATCTAAAGTAGCTTCACCAGATGTAAAAGTAACTTCTTTTGTAACATATGATTCATGCTCATCGTCATCAAAGTTTGCTCCTAATTGAGCAGTTAAGTATTCAGGTTTCCATAATACATCAGTTAAAGTGATTTCAACAGATGGATCATGATAGAAACTGAATTGAATAGGTGCACCTTGACCTGCACGAATATCATCTTTTGTAGTTTGGATGTTTAATCCAGAGTCAGTTAAAGTGGTAGAAACAAAAGCAAGTTCTAATCCACCGTCTTCAGTCATTCTGAAAGCCTCTGCACGACCTACAGAACCTAAGAAATATTTTGCCATATTCTCATTCTCCTTTTTATTTAATATATTTTTATAACAAAAACCATCCATTCTCACGAATGATTTTTAAAGCATTCTTTAATTGTTTTCAAAAACTTTAAAGAACACCAATATTTATTAATTTTTATCCATTTGCATTTTCAATGCTTTGTTTAACATCTTCTGTGTCTTGGTAAGAGTCGCCATAAATATCTTTTATTGGCTTATAAATCCAATGTTCAATACTTTTACCTTTCGGTAATGAAACAAATCCACTAGACACAGCCTGTTTCATAATTTTATAGTTGATTAAATCATCTACTGTGCTCAATGCCATTGTAAATCTTCGTATGCTCATATCATAAATTTCATCAATTTTATAATTGGTGGTTATGCTTAAACAAACTACTTTTTTTTCAATGGTAGCATGAACATCGTTTTTCATTTGTTGAATACGGAGTTTCTCATCATGATCCCTCTTTACATCGGCATCTATGTTACTTTCATCCGCATAATCATAATAATTTTGAAATAAAACAATTTGCCTTAAATTAGCATAGTCTTTTCTTGTGATTGTCTTATTATCTATAACTATCACGTTTTTTCCACTATCATCCTTCATGATTTTTATCATGTTGTGGGTTTTCTCTGAACCACATTTTGGACAGTGAAATTTTAACACTGATTCATCTATAGAATTTACATCCACACTCTTAGGGTCTTCTTTTAGTTTTGTAAAAAGTTCGGCTATTTTTTTATTATAATCTGCATATTCTTTATCAGAATACTTCGTTACATGGCCACACTCTTCACATTTTATACCATTGTCAATCCTAAAAATAAGCTCAAAAAGTCTTTGCAATTTATAAGACCAGATTCTTCCTTCGTTGTTTTCTTCAATTTGTGTTTTACCTATTAAATAGTCTAAATGAGACAATGCTATACCTTTAGGGTCTTCATTTTTATTTAATGTAAAGCAAGAAACACATGAAGCTAGTTCTTCATAATGTTTAACTTTAACAGGATAAATAAGTAGACCGCAAAAAGGGATAGGTTCATCTTCTCTAAAATAAGAATATTCATAGGATTTTAATAATTCTATTAACTCTTTGTCTAAATTTCCATAACGATCATCTGTGCTTGGCTTTATCCTTACTTCCTTTTCTTCTGCTGCCATTTCATACCTCTAATTAGTATCCAATTTTAGCATCATCAGATACACCAGACATGATAAGGCCAAAACATATTCGGTGTCCATGACTGTTTTCACGATGATTGTGTGGCATGTCTACATAACCAACCTTTTGGTCGGTTCTTGCTTCTTTAAAAGAGTTAAATAATAAGTACCCAACTCCATCAAGATACAAACCATTTAATTCAGCTAAAATACTTTTTAACAAAACGGTTTCTCGACTCTTGATAGGTACAACAATAGAGCCCTGCTCATCAGACTCATTGGGGTTAACCCATTCTGGATTTTCGCTTGAATCTTTATCGCCATCTCCAGCGATAACACCTATTTTGGTATAGACGGAAGTGTCAACAGTTACGCCAACTAACGCTTTTGCACCATCTACTGGTTGAATATTTTCAACATAGATGTATACAGAGCTACATTGGTCTACCTGCCCGTCATCATTACGGGGAGTTAAGAACAATCTCTTTGATTTAGATTCCCCGTTGTCGTTATTAATTAATTCTAACCTAGCTTGTTTATCCAATGGAGGTTTACTTAATGCATGTAAATCATCATATTTTAATATTTTCCAAAATATGTCTGCATGCTTACTGGTTGAATTAACAAGATGATTTATTATTTTTGTTTCTAAACTATCTAAGTTTTCAAAACGATTCAAACTATTATATGTGCTATATGACCATTCTTCTTCTACATATTTTCCCATTTTTTATCCCCCTTTTACTTCTCTGGTTTTCTAACAACCATTTTGAATGTCGTTGTTATTTCAGCTCCGCTTGGTGAATCTTCTTTCGATAATACACACGAAACCACCAACTCTCCATTTATATATATCTTCTTTCTGCTTAATGTAAAGTAATATTCATTATTATCTGTAAATTCTGCAAAATTAATATAATTAGATTGATCTTCTAAAGGTAATCTAGAAGGCCAATTTTCTAGAGAATAAGTTGTCTTTATTTTTAAAGAACTTTCTGCGTATTCTTCACCATCTTCTGAAATTAATACAGGAGTAAATTTCAACTCTTCACTGTATAAATCACTAGGTATTTCTTCAGGAGTTTTAAACGCAATAGAATATCCTTTAACTGCTGTTTCCGTAGTTAAATGAATATCTTGGTCATTTTGATATGCGATTCTATCGTCCCAATTGTCATAAGGAGAGGATTCAGTTAATTCAACATATAATTTAATTAAACCTACGTCCTCAGAATTCCATGTAGATAAGTTATAATCTTTATCTATAGCGGTAATTCTATAGACCTGTCCACCCTTAAAGTGTCCTGGGTTTTTTTCATCTTCATATCTTGCTCCTACTATAAATCTTTGATTTATAAAATATTTGCTAGTAAATTCATTATACTGAGCTGTAATGGTTAAATGTGCTTGTGGAGATACAGCAACTTCACTATATGAAAAACTAGTAGATGAAATATCTCTAGCTTGAATTACAGGTTCATAATGATAGTGAGAGATTCCTTGTTTATCTAAATAAACACTGCCTAACACCCCATTACATCTTTGAATAATCAAATTAGCCGTCATAGAAGTTTTATCCATGTTTATTCCGAGCCAAACATCTTTCTTTTCTTCAGAAGCTTCTAAATTGAAATTAGGTGCGAACCTAAATTTACTGCCTATTCTGAATCTATCTTCAAAAATATTTTTGAAAACAATATTTTTATTGTCATCAGCGATTGCTTCACCTTTTTGAGATTTATTTGTTTGTATAACAACCTCTATTGGTTGCCATTCTTTTTGTAACCCTACTCCAACATTAATATTACTTTGAGGTCTAATTTCATATTCAATATCAACCCTGTTTGGTCTATATTCCCATTCAGCGTTAACTTTTTCTTGTAATTCTTTTAAAAAATAATTGTTTTTATTAAAATTCTTTGGAGTCTGTGACAGGATATCATAAAGACTCGCAGAATTAGTCACGTCAACAATTTTACGCGCCATAAAATATCCCTCCTCCGCGAATTATTTTTCATCACCAATTAAGTGAGTTAATATGCCTCTTGATTCCATAATCTGGCGTTTAATTTGTGCATGTGTCATTTCTTTATAATGCTTGTTATCATAAAGACCATGTATTTTTACTACAACTTTTGTAAGTTTGTTATTACATAGTGTATTAGAAGAAGCTAATTCATACATAAATCCATAAAACCATAAATCTATGTCACCTTCTCCTCTTTCTTCTGATTCTATCATATAAAGTAGTTTAATAACTTGACTACGTAAGTTAATATAACATTCCTTTTCCTCTTCTGGAGAAAAACGGATAACAACACTATCAACTGAATCTAGAGGAAAATTTTCTTGTTCTTTATTTTCCAAAGCGTGAACCTCCTCTAGGGGTAGATAATATCATCCAGTTTAATTCTGAAATCAAAGTATCCATATCTCTATTCATTTGATTACGCCACTCAACTTTTGCTCTTGCCGAATTCGCTGGTGAATACATTTGAAAATCATGATCTGTTAATATATTTCTAACTTCTAAAACTCGACCTACTTCTTTATCGCCCCAGGCAGACAATAAACCATATGCTAAAATGTTGATAATTTTATCCATAATAGCTTTCATGGAATAGTCTGACCTAAAACAATTAGAAAAATCGGCTGTAAAAGCCCCAGCATAGAACCAGCAAACACCCCACTTCTCGTCTTCCAAAACTTGTCTATCAAATTTTACTGAATTGTTTTCTGGATTGTAAGTACCATGTACTTTTTCTTGATTGATGAAAAAAGTAAAACCTACTCCTTGTCCTTCGTGTGGTATTTCTGACTCTAGAACATACTCGTCTGTGCCGTCACCAAAGTCTTCCTCATACTTTCCTTCTGGTGCGTCTGTTTGAATCAAACGCTCAGTTATAGCAACTGGTGATACAAACTTATTTTTCCCTATAATTAAAAAATCGAGCATATCCTTTTGAAAACCTGCTCGATCATTAAAATATTTTCTTTCAATGTCAGGGTCAGCAAAAAGATTAAAAGCTCTATCAAATATTTCGCTAAAATATATCATATGCTGTTTCTTCCCCCTTCATATGAATAAATGATAAAACTACATTTCTGTTGGATGAATCTTATATCTTCCACTTAATTCATCTTGCTCTCTATTAAAACCACCGTTTGTTAATCTATTGAATAAATCAATTTTTTCACGATTATGATATTTTGGATCGCCATCAATGAATTTTCTTTTTACAAATGTTACAATACTTCTTTTATGTTCAATTCTTGTCGTATGATTCCATAAATCTTCAATTTCAGTTGAAGACATATTTCCAATTGCATTTAATTTTTTAGAATCAAGTGCAAACTCATCAACAGTAGGTATGCCTTTAGCAACAGCAATATCAACACAATCAGAACCAACGGCTAGAATACCGCGGTCAAACCATGAACGATATTTACCAACAAGTTCATCAAATTGATAACGAGGAATTTGAAATTGTTCACCAAAACGTGTAAAATTTAATTCCATATTACTAATTTTTGCATAACCTAAACTATCAGAACAATATACTAAAGTAACATCGTCTCTATTTTTTTGTACTTCAACATAACGAGGTTGAACTACTATTTCTTTTTGAACTTCTTGAGTTTCTTTAATTTCTTCTTTATTTTTTGATTTTAACTTTGCCTCAAGTTCGGCAATATAAGCTTCCATTTCAGCTTTTGTAGATTTACTATTAATTTTACCCATATATCTTTTATTCTCCTTTTATTTC
>JAGCBE010000531.1 GCA_017652345.1 Methanobrevibacter sp. | reverse complement strand
TTGGTAAGAAAGGTTCCATGATCAACATGATCAAGGATAAAACCGGCTGTAAGATTGTAGTCGGTCAAAATGGTCTTGTTTGGGTAAAAGGTAATGAAGACATGGAACAAATCGTTAAAAACATTATCAAATTAATCGAAAGAGAAGCTCATACCTCTGGTTTAACTGATAGAATTAAAAACAAGCTTTGTTTACTTATTGACGGCGAATTACCTCCAGAAGAGGAAGAAGTTGAAGAAGTAGAACAAGAAGAGGAAGAAGAGGATGCATTTGAAGAAGGTTTGAAGAAACCTGAACTTCAAGATTTCAGAGATGAAGTTGAAAAGGAATTAGCTGAAGAAGGATTCATTGATGAAGACTCAGAAGAAGAATTGGATGATGATGAGGATTTTGAAGATGATGAATTTGAAGAGGATTTGGAAGACTTCAATGATGAAACTGAAGATTATGAAGATATTGATGAAGAAGACTTAGATGATGAGGATTCTGAAGACGAAGACGAAGAGGAAGATGAAGAATCTGAAGAAGACATCGAAGACTTTGAAGACGATATCTCTGATGAAGAATTGGAAGATGTAATCTCTGAAGCTATTTCTGAAGACGATGATGAAATTGTTGAAGAATCTGAAGATGAAGAAGATGTCGAAGAAGACGTGGAAGAGGATTCTGAAGATGATGAGGATTTAGAGGATTCTGAAGAGGAATCTGTTGAAGAATCTGAAGATGAAGAAGACATTGAAGAGGATTCTGAAGAAAGTCCAGAAGAGGAAGATGAAGAAGCTGTTGAAGAATCTGAAGATGAAGAAGACGCTGAAGAAGACGTGGAAGAGGATTCTGAAGATGATTCAAAAGATGAAAAATCCAAAAAGCCTAATTTCATGGACACTTATGAATACATCAATGAGCAAAAAAAGAATAATAAATCTTCTTTTGATTTAAGTCGTGCAGATAATTCTAAATCTCCTACTTTAAACATTTCACAAGGAAGAGGTATTTAAGCTGTTGAATTTAAAATTTAATAATTATTATTTGTATTAATGATTAATGATTAAATGTGATGCAAGAAGAGGTGTTTTTTATTATCTCAAATGACAAAGAATTAAGAGCTGATGGAAGAGCTTATGATGAGCTCCGTCCAATTAAAATTGAAGCTGGAGTCTTGAAAAGAGCAGATGGTTCTGCTTACTTGGAAGTTGGTGGAAATAAAATTTTAGCATCTGTATACGGCCCAAGAGAATCCTATATCAGACGTTTATTAAAACCTAATACTGGTGTAATTAGAGTAAGATACAATATGGCTCCATTTTCAGTAGATGACCGTAAAAGACCTGGTCCAGATAGAAGATCAACTGAAATTTCCAAAATCGCTGCTGACGCACTCAGACCTGCTTTAATGTTGGAATCATTCCCAAGATCAATGGTTGATGTTTCAATTGAAATCATTGAAGCTGAAGGAGGAACCCGTTGTGCAGGAATCACTGCAGCTGCTGTTGCATTAGCTGATGCAGGAATTCCAATGAAAGATATTGTAGTAGGCTGTGCTGCAGGTAAAGTAAATGACCAAATTGTAGTGGACTTATCTGAAAAAGAAGATAAGGAAGGACAAGCTGACGTTCCTATTGCTATCATGCCAAGAACCGGCGAAATTACTTTACTCCAAGCAGACGGTAACTTAACTGAAGAAGAATTTGAAGAAGCTTTGGATTTAGCTATGGAAGGATGTAGAAAAATTAGCGAACTCCAACATGAAGCTTTAAAGAAAAGGTATAGTTCTGAATAGGTTGTGAAAATATGGATATTGTACCAGAAATTACTAGAAGAAGTATTACAAGACTTATAAATGATGGTAAAAGAGCTGATGGAAGAGCTTTTGATGAAAGAAGAGATATTTTCATTGAACCTAATGTGATTGATAAGGCAGAAGGTTCTGCAAGAGTTAAATTAGGTGACACTCAAGTTATTGTTGGTGTAAAACCTACTATTGGTGAACCATTTGGAGACACTCCTAATTTAGGTGTATTGATGACCAATTGTGAACTATTGCCAATGGCTGCTCCTGGATTTGAACCAGGTCCACCTAGCCCTGAATCCATTGAACTTGCACGTGTTGTAGACCGTGGAATTCGTGAAAGTGAATTAGTGGACTTGGAAAAGCTTTGTATTGAAGAAGGTAAAAAAGTTTGGATGCTTTTCATTGACTTACACGTTATTGATTACGATGGAAACTTGTTTGATGCATCTAACCTTGCTGTAATGGCAGCTTTAATGAACACTAAATTGCCAGTTGCTGAATTCATTGACGATGAAGTTGTCTTATCTGAAACTGAAACTATGGATTTACCAATCAGAGACAAATTAGCTTTATCTACCTTTGTAAAAATCGGCAATGGATTGATTTTAGATCCTTCTTTAGAAGAGGAAGAAATTCTTGATGCAAGAATAACCATTGGTGTAACTGATGAAGGAAACCATGTTTGTTCCATGCAAAAAGGTGGAGAAGCACCTTTAACAAGAGATGAAATCCTTGATGCTGTTCACATGGCATTTACCACTAAAGACGATTTGCTTTCCCATTTGGAATAAGCTTAGTTAAAGGTCAAGTAAATGAAATTCATTTTCTTGACTAATTTTAATTTTTTTAATTTTTCCTAATTTATTTTAAATTTTAATTTATTCTAATATTCTTAATTTCCAATTTAAAGATTATTTTAATTCTAAAATAAAAAATAGCTATTTTTCTCAATTAAAATATCTAAAAACCATTAACTTTATATACTTTTAAATACTATATTATATTATTAGTTAAGTTTATAGCCTAATTGCTGTAATGGCTTTATAATTTTAACAAATTCTCTTTATTTTAATTATCATTTTATTTTATAATTAGTAAAGCAGATCTTTTTATTTAATCTTACAATTTAAGACAAGAGTATGTCTTATCACTATCATATTTATTGTTTATCGATGATGGATTAAATAATACATTAAATTAAGCTTTGTAGGTGTTGAAGCTTAATAACTTATTTAATTAATTCAATTTTACTGGAGATATTTTAAATGGCAAGAACAAAAAAAGTAGGTATTACTGGCAGATTTGGTGCTAGATACGGAAGAAAAGCAAAAAGACAAGTTAAGAAAATCGAAGAAAACATGAAAAAGAAACAT
>JAGCBE010000530.1 GCA_017652345.1 Methanobrevibacter sp. | reverse complement strand
GATCAGTTGAAGTCTGCATTTAGAAATGAATCTGAATTCATTGAATATGCTAATTCCATCATGACAGAATTTAATAATGATATGGAACAGTATAAAGAGCATAAGAGCAGAATGCTTATTCTTAACAGGATTGCAGCAGATTTTGATATGTCCGCTATGAGACCCGGTTCAGTTGTAAATCTTACAAAGGCATTCAATGATGAATTTGGTACTGCATATACTTCTGAAGAGCTTAGAACAACATATCTTAAAGATTTCCTTGCTTTTGTTGTTGCAAGATTCAAGATTGATTCTGAATATATGACAGAAAGAAGTTTGCTTTATCATTGGTCACCTACAAAGACAGTGAACGGTGAAGATTATGACCTTTTGAGGCATACACCTTATGATAAGCAGAAGTTGCTTATGTATTCACCCCTTTATACAAAGGCTGAAGCATATGTACTTCCTGAAATTTTCCATGATGATAGATTGAGCATTGATAATTTTGAGGCTATCAATTATTGGCAGAATATCAATGATCCTGCTGCAATTGATGTTATTCCTGCTATCAATGATTCTGATTTTAAGCAGATTGCAGGTGATGAAGTTAAATTGCCTTATATGGTCGCTATGATCTATGATACAGATGGATTGATGTTAGATTATCAGGTTGAATATGCAAGAAGCACCCCCGTTGAAGCAAGAAAGGGATATAGAAATCTTTGGTTTGGTGTATCATTTAACGCAATTTCTGATCCCACAGAAAAGTCAATTATCTATTATATGCTCGATGAAGAACCTGAAGCTAAGATTAAACTGTCTACAAATGTAGTTACTGTTGCTGAAAATGCTACAGTTACAGTTACATATGATGAACTTCCTGATGGTTATACCTTAGATTTACAGTCATCTGATACTTCTATTGCTACAGTATCTGATGATGGTGAAGGTACTCTTACTATTTCAGGAGAAGGAGCAGGTAATGCAAGTATTGTTGTAGTCCTTGTAGATCCTGATTATAATCCTGTTGATGCTACTTCTATTGCTGTTATTGTAACAGCCGGCTAAACCAAAACAAAATAACCCGGGGTTGAAATATACCCCGGGGATATATTTATAAAAGGATATTTAATATTATGCCGTACGGACCATTATTTTATAATAAACTTAATTATCTTGATAATACATTTTTTCCTAATACCCAAAAGAGAAGAAATAACTTATCATATGCTTATTGGGAAAGATCTTTATTTCAAAGAGCTTGCAGTGTATTTGAATTTGAGCTGCCTAATGAATGGGGCGGTAATGTTAAAGATTTCTTTTATTATTGCTTATATCGTTTTGGTTATGTTTGTGTTTTACATTTACCTAAATATGGTTTGATTTTTCAACCTTGCAGCCTCAAAGGCTATAATATCTATTATCAGCCTACTGAAGCGATAATAACCAATAAAGCATTCACAATGAGCGAAAATAATACAAAACATATTATTGGTGAAAATTGCGAACTGATAAAATTAACACCTGATTATCTTTCAACATGGGATATAATTTCCTATTATGCTGAAAAATTATCTTCACTTGATGCTGCTATTGCCATGTCTATAGAATGCAGTAAAGCAGGTTTTTTGTTAGGTGCAAAGACAAAAGCAGCCGCCGAAAGTTTAAAAAAGATGATGGACAAGATCAGCCGGGGTGAATGTTGTGTCATATATGATACAAAATTAGTTACTGATGATCCTGTTTCGAAGGATTCACCTTTTCAATATTGGGATAGAAAATTAAAAGAGAATTATATAACATCTGATCAGCTTAATGACTTTCAGACGATCCTAAATAACTTTGATGCAGAAATTGGTATAAAGACAATACCATATCAGAAAAAAGAAAGACTTGTTACATCAGAAGCAGAATCACGTATGATAGATTCTGCTGCTAGGTCTATTGTTTGGTATGAAACATTATCATCATCTATTGAAAAAGTTAATCATATGTTTAATACTGATATTAAAGTTAGATTAAGATATGATGAAACTGAAACAAATCTAAACGAAGGATATAAAGAAAATGGCATGGGCTAAAACTACTATTATAGGTGCAATAGATTATTATGAAGGTAAAGAGGAAAAGTTATTTGACTTTTTGACTTTACCGGAAGGCATTGACAAAGAAACTGTTGTTGATGCTATTATTTATAAAGCATCTGATTTTGAAATGATGCATATCAATCCGCCTTTTGTTAGATATGCTATTGGAGCATGGTCTAATAAATGGCTGCCTACATGGGAAAAATGGTATGATGTTTTAAATATGGAATATAATCCTATTCATAACTATGATAGGACTGAAGAAGGTTATGATAAACATACCGGTACGCAGGGCCATTCAGGATCAGAGCATATTATAACTGATAATTCAGGTACACAAACAATTGGTAATACAGGTACTCAGACAAATGTTACAGCACATTCGGGAACTGTATCAAATACCGGAACACAGGAAACAACAAACACCGGAACACAAAATACAGCTGAAAATTCTACTTCTAATGCTCTTGAAACACCCGGTAAACATGTTGTTACTGATCATGAAAATATAACCAATGGATCACAAACAACTACAAATGAAGTAATGGCTTTTAATTCTTCTAACTGGTCCGGTCATGATAAATCTACAGTTGATAACAATGTAGGTCATACACGTGATAGTGTAGTAGAATCAGGAGCTTCTAACACTGCCGGATCTTCTCAGGGCAACAGCTTAAGAACTGATGATCTTAATGAGACAAGAACAGATAATCTTAATGAATTATCAACAGGTCTTGATAATAGTACAAGAACTGATAATCTATCTTCAACACGTACAGATGCATTATCAGAAACAAAGAACGGACAAACAACAGATACAAGATTAGATGATCTTCGTGATGATCATTATCTTAGAGCATATGGTAATATTGGTGTTACATCTACACAACAGATGATTCAGCAGGAACTTGATCTGCGTTTGTTCAATATGGTTGAAAAGATCAGCGATATGTTTATTCAAGAATTTTGTTTGATGATATACTAATACTAAACAAGGAGAAATTATTATGCCAATACCTATTAGAAACTTTCCTTATACAGATTATCATGATCTAAATTTAGATTTTCTTTTAAGACAATTTCAGGCTTATGAACTTGATATTGAAGAACTTAAAAGAAGGGTTAAGGCCCTTGAGGACTGGAGAACTAATGAAGTTGATCCGGATATTCACAACATCAAACTTGATATTATAGATATCAAGGGTGATATTGTTATTATAAAAAATCGTCTTGATATTGTAGAAGGTAATATAACAACATTATCAAATAATATTACTGATTATTATATAATTAAGGTCAATGATTCTACATATGAAGTAAGAAAAGGTACATATAATGGACCGCTTATTACTGATTTTACTGATTTTATAAATGATCTTAAAGGATCTTCATCATCTACTTTAGGTGATAAATCATGCAGATTATATCTGTATGATGCTCCTGAAGGTTTATACAACTGCTCATATTGTATCTATGATAATTTATTATATGTTAGAACATTCGGTAATTTTAGCGGGAATAGAAGATTAGTATATTTTGATAAATATACTTTTATTGTTACTGCATCAACATTTACTGTTAATCCTAATGGAACAGGAATTTGTGAAGGCTTTTTAAATACTGTCGGATATCTAAATATTACTGATGAAGATACATTCAATGCAACTGATATAACTGCATTGTCTACTGATTATCCGTATTATGTTAGAAAAACAATAAATAATTTAAATGTAGATCTAAATTGTATTGTAGATGTTTACATTAGAGACGGTGAATATTTTGATCAGATATCAGATTATGTTTGTGAATATATTAGAACAGGTCATAATTATATTGATATCTTTGTAAAATCAAATACATTACCTGTTGCTGATATTTCATTACAATATACAATCACATATTAAGGAGGTATATATATGCCTGGTGTAATTCATAAGAAAAGAGGTTCAGGTGCGGTATTTCCGCCTGATTGGCGTGAAATAGGTTATTCAGATACACCAGAATCTACTATGGACGGATTCTATTATGCTAAAGATATTGAAGCTAATTGGGATACATCTGTACATACATATATTGAAGCATTTAAAGATGATTACAAGCTCATGTATTTTCCTAATATGAGTTATGAAAAACGTTATTCAATGGAACGTTGTGATCGAATGTTTCAAAATTCTAATCTTGAATATTTTGAATCTGATCTTCCGTTTATACAGCAGTTTGATTCTGCTTTTGCTTCATGCCGTAATTTGAGATATGCAAAAATTACAGGTATGGAAAATTGGGGTGTTAATACGATCAATCAGTTATTTGTTGACTGCTATCAATTAGAGGAAGTAGATTTTGATTTTTCAAAACTGCCTTCATCTTGTATCCGTATGAATAGCATTTTTTCAGGTTGTTGGAATCTTAAAAAAATAACTATAATTAATAATTATATTGAATCAGCAATAACAGCTTTTCAAAATACTTATAATCTCACACAAGCAACTGTAAGTTTGCCTAAATGCTATAATACATCATTCTATGCAGCAGGTAGAGATACAACAAACGGAGCACGCATAAATCTTAATATGGGATTAAATGCACCTCAAAATGCTTATGTTACATTTGAAAGTGCTAACCTTGCAGGCGGTACATATATCCAAGTGAATAATTGTGATTCTGTACAATCAGCATTTAGAAATGCAACAATAAGAGGAATAACAATAAAATTATTAAGAAATGTAAACCCTATAAACACTTCATTTATGTTTTACGGAACATTATTTGATGGGTATGCAGATCCTAATATAGATATTAATGCTGTTGGTAATGGTAATAGTATGTTTGAAAATGCTACAGTTTTTGATGCAGATACTATTATAGATCTTACTAATGTAAATTTGAGCACTGCAACATCATTAAATAACTTCTTTAAAAATAGTACAATATCTTCGATTGTTTTCGGATCAGGTAATACTATTGCAGCTGCTACAAGTTTAACTGATATGTTTTATGGTTGTCATAATTTTACAAATGATACCATTAATGAAATCTTGCATCTATTATCTACAGCATCATCTTATACTGGTACAAAAACATTAGCT
>JAGCBE010000529.1 GCA_017652345.1 Methanobrevibacter sp. | reverse complement strand
TTTACTTATTTTTTATACACATGGAGATGGAACATCATCAACAAGACAGCCGATATGGATCTGGGAATAAAAAAATCACTCCCTATGGTTTTAGTGAGCTTGGCTGTAAACAACATCACTCCAAGTGGTCGTGGTGGTGGAGAACCTGTAAGGGCTTATCTTTTGGCAAAAGAGGGACATTTTAAATTTGAAGACACTTTTGCCACTGTAATTGCGGATAGGGCTTTAGATACATTTCCATTTGTTATACTTGCTATATTGACAATCATTGGAATAATCTTTACCTTTTCATTGGATATTAAATTGATTGCTTTCCTTGTGATTATGGTCACTCTAATTACAGTAGGAGTTATTTTACTACTTTATGTATGTATCAATGAAGCTTTTGGTGTAAAGCTCACCTCATGGATTATTAAAATTGTTAGCAGATTCTATAAGAAATTCAATGAAGGTACTGAGCAAAGAATTATTGATGCTGTTAAAACTTTCCAAGCTAGAATGAATGCATTGCTTAGAGAAAAGTCCATCATATATTATGCACTCCCATTATCCTTTGTGATTTGGATTTTTGAAATCCTAAGGGTTTATGTGGTATTTTTAGCATTCGGAGCAAAAGTCAGCCCAATCATCATTGGTGAAGTGTTTATTTTAGCATCCTTTGTAGGTATGGTGCCACTCCTTCCTGGTGGTCTCGGTGCTGTAGATGGTATAATGATCCTCTTCTATGCTAATGCAGGAATTACTGCATCTTTAAGTGCTGCAGCAACTGTTGTTGAAAGGTTGATTTCATTCTGGATGACTACATTTATAGGATTGATATTCCTTACAATGTTTGGAACAAGTGTTTTAGATAAGGCATTTGCACTTGCAGGATCTAGAAACGATGATAAGGATGATACGAAATCAATTGAAGAATTGCCTAAAGAAGATGAAGCAATCGATGATATTGATTCTAATGAAGAGGAAGCTACTCTTGAAGTCTTAGAGGATGAAGAGTTAGAGGAAGCTGCCCTTGAAGTTTTGGACGATGAAGAAAAAGAAGTTTTAGAAGAAAAAGTTCAAAACTAATTATCATTTTAATAAAATAAGTTTTTAGAGCTAAATTAATAGCTCTATTTTTTAATAATTTTTCTATTTTTTTTAAATTTTTTTTAAAAATTTAATTTGGAATCACAGTTACATTTCCAATATATGTGCATCCTTGATACTTGTCATCACCTGCAAATGTGAAATCGCCATAGTAATTGTCTTTACCTGCATCTTCCAGGTATTGGGCATTTTCTATAAAGAATTCACCATTCTCATCCGTTTGCGTATCCACCAATGTCCCCATTTGATATCCTGGCTTATGATATGTGATTGTTTTATTTGGCACAGACATTCCATAGGCATCAATCAATGCTCCCTTAAATGCATGGCCTTCTTGAACTTCAGTATCATTGATTATCATAAAGGTAGCCACATCATTGTTGAACTGGAACCAAAAGACACCAATGCATATTGCAAATGCAATCAGCAGAAGTAAAAAATAATAGCTTTCTCTTTCCATATAGACACCTTAACTATAGTTTAATCTTAATTAATATTATATTAGGAATATTTTTTAAATAAAGTTTACTTTTAAAAAATAAAAAATTTACAATTAAATAGGAAACTTTATTTTAATGAATTAATATATAATTAATTATTAGTATAAATTAGATAATTTTAATTTTTTTAAATTAATCTCGAGATTTTAATTTATTCTAATTTTCGATATTTAAATATTTAAATGGTGAAAAAATGGAAATTAACGGTGTAGAAATTAAAGATACTTACGCAGAAGGTTTCGGAATTAAAGTAACTAGAATTTTAGTAACTGCAGCTACTCCAAGATTAGCAAAAATTGCAGCAACTGAAGCAACTGGTTACGGAACTTCTGTAATCGGATGTCCTGCTGAAGCAGGTATTGACTGTTTTGTACCAGCTGAATGTACTCCTGACGGAAGACCTGGTTACGCAATCATGATCTGTCAAGGTGGTAAAAAAGCACTCGACCACGAATTAATGGAAAGAATCGGTATGTGTGTTTTAACCGCTCCTACTGCAGCTGCATTCAACTTACTTGAATCTGAAGAAACCTTGAAAACCGGTAACAAGCTCAAATTCTTCGGTGACGGTTACGAAAAAGAATGCTGCATTGACGGCAGAAAAGTACACTCCATTCCAATCATGTCTGGTGACTTCTTAGTAGAATCCGAATTCGGTTTCAAAGATGGTGTAGCTGGAGGAAACTTCTTCATCTTAGCTAAAGATGTAATGGCTGGAGTAAAAGCAGCTCAATTAGCTGTAAAAGCAATTTCCCACGTACCTGGTACTATTACCCCATTCCCTGGTGGTATGGTTGCTTCCGGTTCCAAAGTAGGATCCAACAAATATTCCAAATTCTTAAACGCATCCACTAACGAAAAAATGTGTGTAACCTTAAAAGACCAAGTAGACTCTGACATCAGACCAGATGCAGACGGTGTATTTGAAATCGTTATTGACGGTGTAGATGAAGAATCTGTAAAAGCAGCTATGAAAGCTGGTATTATGGCAGCTTGTACTGTTGATGGTGTACTTGAAATTAGTGCAGGTAACTTCGATGGTAAATTAGGTGCTTACATCATTAAATTACACGAATTATTCGAATAATTCTGTAGTTTATTAAAATTTAATTTAATTAGTACATTAGCTTAAGATGGTGTATTAATATTTTGAGATAATTTCATTATCTCAACTCTTTTTCTTTTTTTATTATTATCTATTTCATCTATTTTTAACAAATTTTTTTATAATTACATTTAGAATTTATTGTGTGGAGGAAAATCTGATGAAGGAATATTTGATGGAGACAAAAAGCATTGATTATATGAATCCATATATTCAAGAAAAGGTTCAGAAATTAAAAGATCAATCATGTGATGATGCAGATTATATTAAAAGAGCTTATATCTTTGTCAGAGATGAAATTCCACACTCATGGGATATACAAACAAACATAGTTTCAAGGACAGCCAGTGATGCATTAATAAATAAGACAGGGATATGCTGGGCAAAATCATGTCTTCTTGCAGCACTTCTTAGAGCAAACGGAATTCCATCAGGAATCAGCTATCAGCTCCTTACAATAGCGGAGGATGATAGTTTAGGCCATATTGTTCATGCATTGAATACTGTTTATATTGAAGATTCAGATAAGTGGTTAAGGCTTGATGCTCGTGGAAATGTTGGTAATGTTGTTGATGAGTTTAGTTTAGAAAAAGATAACTTGGCATTCTCACCTAGAGCTGAATTTGGAGAAATCGATTATAACGACAACAATCCTGATTTGGATGAAAGACTAGTAAATAACCTTGAGGAAACTGAGAATCTAATGGAAATGAATATAGATTTTGAGTTTTACCTAGTCATGAGATATATTTTTAGTTTTAACTAG